>NZ_JBSHKH010000004.1:17260-153978 GCF_053643595.1 Streptomyces sp. NPDC055506
CGGCCTCCTCGCCCGCACCGGCTTCCTCGCCCGCACCGGCCTCTTCACCGGCACCCGCACCAGCACCGGCCTCCTCGCCCGCACCGGCTTCCTCGCCCGCACCGGCCTCTTCACCGGCACCGGCACCCGCGCCGCCGGCGCCGCCCGCGCCGAGGGTCGCGCCGACCGCCTCAAGGGCGGTGGTCACCGGCTGGAAGAACGTCTCGCCGCCGGCCGTGCAGTCACCGCTGCCGCCCGAGGTCAGGCCGATCGCGAGACCGTCCTGCGTGAACAGCGAGCCGCCGCTGTCGCCGGGCTCGGCGCAGACGTCGGTCTGGATGAGGCCGGTGACCGTGCCCTCCGGGTAGTTCACCGTGGCGTCGAGTCCGAGGACCTGGCCGTCGTTGAGCCCGGTGGTGCTGCCCATCCGGAAGACCTGCTGGCCGACGGTCGCCTCCGCGGCCTCGGTGATCGGGACGGTCTGGTCGCCGGTGTTGACCTCGCTGGGCGCCTCGGTCGCCGGGTCGTCGTACTTCACGAGCGCGAAGTCGCCGTCGCCCGGGAAGGTGGACTGGTCGACCGTGGCGATCGGCTGGCCGCCCTCGGCGTCCGACCACTCGTTGCCGCCGAGGGTGCAGTGGCCGGCGGTCAGGAAGGCGGGCGAGCCGTCGTCCGCGGTGACGTTGAAGCCGAGGGAGCAGCGCGAGCCGCCCGCGAAGATGGCGTCGCCGCCGGAGACGAACGGCTTGAAGGTGCCCGCGGACTTCGAG
The DNA here is from genome assembly GCF_053643595.1 of Streptomyces sp. NPDC055506. Classification (NCBI taxonomy): domain Bacteria; kingdom Bacillati; phylum Actinomycetota; class Actinomycetes; order Kitasatosporales; family Streptomycetaceae; genus Streptomyces; species Streptomyces sp. NPDC055506. Next base: position 18,010 of record NZ_JBSHKH010000004.1, read on the forward strand.
AGGGTCGCCATGCCGGTGCCGAGGCTCTTGACCGTCGATTCCAGTCTGTCCCACTTGGCGCCGGTCACGGTGCTGTCGGCGGTGACACGCAGCTTGTTCGTGCGCGGGTCGATCGACCACGAGGTGCCCGCGATGGTCGCGTCGGACTTCAGGGTCGACGCGCCGCTCTGCAGCTCCGACCAGCTGTTGTCGACCTCGCGGACCTTCGCGCCGGCCGCCTTCGCCTGCACGATCACGTTGTTGTTGTCGCCCGGTACGACGTTGACGACGAGCTGCTGGCTGTCGCCGTCGTAGTAGGAGCCGCCGAACGCCTCACCGAGGAGCCCGGAGAGCTGCGAGGCGAGATCCGAGGCGTCGCCCGCCTTCAGTGTCTTCGGCGCGGCGGCCGCGTCGTCGGACGAACCGTCCTGTGACGCGTTGGCGTTGGGGAGCAGGATCGCGGCCGCGCCGAGCGCCACCACGCCGCCCACCGCTATCGCGGCCTTGCGCTTCGGAATTCGCTTGTGACTCAAACTTCTCTCCTCCTGGGGGGACGGAGCCTTGCCGCCGTCCGGCAGCTTGGGGGGCGCCTGGATGGCTGTAGGTACGCAGGGGTCGCAGGGGGCGTTCAATCGCGTTTGCAAGTGATCCCTTCGCATCGCGGAATCAGCCAACTCCCGCTGCCCGTACGCCGACCCGTCCGGCCCACGACTTCCCTGGTCACGGCGAGAGACCGGGCGGAGGAGTCCGGTCGGCCCGGGACAGTGCCTGGCTTAATGACGGTCTTTCGACTGCGGCCCTCGTCCCGGTCCGCCGAACCGACACGATCCGTATCCGACTGGAAACGATCTGTTGCGAACACCGAGTCGAATCCCGACTTCAGCGAATCTGCACATCGAATGCTCAACCCAGTCACCAAGCGGAGGGTTATCCACAAGCGGGAGGTACCTGACACGCCTTTGGGGCGGGAGTGCCGGATTCGCCGCTTCCGGATGCAAGGCGTCGGATGAGCCGATGCTGTGGCGCATGTGAAGAACTCGCCACCAAGACGTGCACACTCCTGCACCAATAGGTACCGCTGGGGCGCAAGTTCCCTGGTGAGACGGCTGGTTGATTGGAAGCCCGGACCCGCAGCGTGCTTTGATCCATCGCATCGCGGGAGCCGCGGAGGGCACTCCGGAAACGGGTGCCCGGCGCTCGCGGTCGCGGCCGTCATCTGTCCCCAGAGGGGGCCGCTCCCCCCTTGTGAGATATCCATATGAAGGGAAGTTCCATCATGAACTCCACCCCCCAGGTTGAGACCGTCGAGATCGCTGACGCCCAGCTCGACGCCATCTCCGGCGGCCTGTCCGTGAACGCCGTCAACACCGTCACCGACACGGTTGACAGCATCGCCCCGGTCTCCGGCGTCGTCGACACCGCCGTCGGCACCGTCGAGGGTGTCACCGGCCTGAACACGGCCCCGGTCACCGGCCTGGTCTCCGGTCTCTGATCGAGCCCTTGTGCCGTTGACTCCCGGAACCGCAGCCGGCGGTTCCGGGATCTTCGGGTGCCGTGACCCCTTCCGTCACGGCCGTAAGAACCTCTTCTACGGGTGAGGGAAGTTCCTTGCAGTTCCGCCAACAGGCCCTCGCCAAGCTCCAGTCACCGGAGGAACTCGACCTCCCGGTGCGTTTCGCCCGCCCGCAGGGCTGGCTCGTGCTCTCGGTGACCGTGGTCGCGATGGCGGCCGCCTCGGTGTGGGCGGTGACCGGCTCGGTGGCCTCCACCGTCAGCGCACCCGCCATCCTCACGCACGGGCAGGGCAGTTATCTCCTCCAGAGCCCCGTCGCGGGCCAGGTCACCGCGGTACTCGCGAAGCAGGGCGAGCAGGTGACCGCCAACTCCCCCGTGCTCAAGGTCCGTACGGCCAAGGGCGAGGTCGTCGTGCGCGCGCTCGACGCGGGCCGGGTCTCCGGACTCGCCGCGACCGTCGGGCAGATCATCCAGACCGGCGCGAACGTGGCCGCCGTCGAGAAGGTCGCCCATACCGGGGACGCGTTGTACGCGACCGTCTACGTCCCCGCCGAGAACGCCGCCTCGATCCCCGACGACGCCGCGGTGGACCTGACCGTGCAGTCGGTGCCGACCCAGGAGTACGGCGTGCTGCGCGGCCATGTGAAGTCGGTGGACCGCGCGGCCCAGTCCCCTCAGCAGATCTCCGCGTTCCTCGGGGACAGCCAGCTGGGCGAGCAGTTCACCAAGAAGGGCAGGCCCGTGGCCGTCACGGTCCGGCTGGACAAGTCGTCCGGCACGAAGAGCGGATACAAGTGGTCGTCCGCGGACGGGCCGCCGTACAAGCTGTCGTCGATGACGATGGCCTCGGGCTCGATACGGCTCACCGACCAGCGTCCCGTCGACTGGCTGCTGCCATGAGCGCCACCGCACAGGAGCCGCGGAGCAGGCGCCGTGCGGCCCCGCCGAAGCGCAAGGTGCCCAAGGCCGCCGCGAAGACCGTCCGCACGCCCACCGTGCTCCAGATGGAGGCCGTCGAGTGCGGCGCCGCCTCCCTGGCGATGGTGCTCGGCCACTACGGCAAGCACGTCCCGCTGGAGGAGCTGCGCATCGCCTGCGGCGTCTCCCGCGACGGCTCGCGCGCCAGCAACCTCCTCAAGGCGGCCCGCAGTTACGGCCTGACGGCCAAGGGCATGCAGATGGACCTGGCCGCCCTCGCCGAGGTGAAGTCGCCGGCCGTCCTGTTCTGGGAGTTCAACCACTACGTCGTCTACGACGGCATGGGCCGCCGCTTCGGACGCCGCGGGGTCTACATCAACGACCCCGGCAAGGGCCGCCGTTTCGTCCCGATGGAGGACTTCGACGGCAGCTTCACGGGTGTCGTGCTGGTCATGGAGCCCGGCGAGGACTTCACCCGGGGCGGCCGCAAGCCCGGCGTCCTGGGCGCCATGCCCGCCCGGCTGCGCGGCACCGCCGGCACGATGCCCGCCGCTGTGCTGTCGAGCCTGCTGCTGGTGGCGGTCGGCGCGGCGGTGCCCGCGCTCAGCCGCACCTACATCGACGAGTTCCTGATCGGCAACCAGACCTCGCTGCTCGGCGTTCTGTTCGCGTCGATGGGCGCGTGCGTCCTGCTCACCGTCGTGCTGACCTGGCTCCAGCAGGCCAATCTGCTGCACGGGCGCATCATCTCCTCCACCCTGTCCAGCGCCCGCTTCCTGCGGCATCTGCTGCGGCTGCCGGTGACGTTCTTCTCCCAGCGCAGCCCGGCCGACCTCGTCCAGCGGCTGCAGTCCAACGACGCGGTCGCCGAGACCCTGTCCCGTGATCTCGCGGCGGCGGGCGTGGACGCGATCGTGGTGGTCCTGTACGCGGTGCTGCTCTACACCTACGACCCGCAGCTGACCTTCGTCGGCATCGGCGTGGCGCTGCTGAACATCGTGGCCATGCGGGTGGTCGTACGGCTGCGCGCGACCCGTACGGCGAAGCTGCGCGCCGACACGGCCCGGCTCACCAACACCGCCTACACCGGTCTTCAGCTGATCGAGACGATGAAGGCGACCGGAGGCGAGGACGGCTACTTCCGCAAGTGGGCCGGGCAGCACGCCACCACGCTGGAGGAGCAGCAGCGGCTCGGTGTGCCGAGCGCCTGGCTGGGCGTGGTCGCGCCGACCCTGGCCACCCTCAACAGCGGGCTCATCCTCTGGATCGGCGGCATGCGGGCGGTCGAGGGTCATATCTCGGTCGGCCTGCTGGTCGCCTTCCAGGCCCTGGTCGCCCGCTTCACCGCCCCGCTGACCCGGCTCAACGGCGTCGCGGGCCGCATCCAGGACTTCGCGGCCGACGTGGCCCGGCTGAAGGACGTGGAGAACTTCAAGGCCGACCCGCTCTACGGCCGGCCCGATTCCGGCGAGTCGACGCGCCGTCTCCAGGGCCATGTCGAGCTGGAGAACATCACCTTCGGCTACAGCCCGCTCGACAAGCCGCTGCTCACGGGCTTCGACCTGACGGTCGGCCCGGGCCGGCAGGTCGCGCTGGTCGGCGGTTCCGGCAGCGGCAAGTCCACGGTGTCGAGGCTGATCTCCGGCCTGTACGCGCCGTGGGAGGGCGTGATCCGCATCGACGGGCAGCGCATCGACGACATCCCGCGCGGGGCGCTGGCCGCCTCCGTCTCCTTCGTCGACCAGGACGTGTTCCTCTTCGAGGGCACCGTCCGCGACAACGTGGCGCTGTGGGACCCGTCGATCCCCGACGACGCGGTGGAGGACGCGCTGCGGGACGCCGCCCTGTACGACGTGATCACGCGCCGCCCCGGCGGCATCCACAGCAAGGTGGAGCAGGACGGCCGCAACTTCTCCGGCGGGCAGCGCCAGCGTCTGGAGATCGCGCGGGCGCTGGTGCGCCGGCCGAGCATCCTGGTGCTGGACGAGGTGACGAGCGCGCTGGACGCGGAGACCGAGTTGGTCGTGATGGACAACCTGCGCAGGCGCGGCTGTGCCTGTGTGGTGATCGCGCACCGGCTCAGCACGGTGCGCGACAGCGACGAGATCGTCGTCCTCGAGCACGGCACGGTCGTGGAGCGGGGACGGCACGAGGAGCTGGTGGCGCGCGGCGGCGCGTACGCCACGCTGGTCAGGGAGCGGTGAGATGACGGCCGTTCAGGGACATGAGGGCGACCTCGTCCTCAACGCGTTCGGGCAGATGGGCTCGCGCATCGACTGCGCCGGGTTCAACCGTCTCGACCTGGAGGGCCCGCAGGTGCTGTGGCTGGTCGCGGCCGGTGCCGTGGACCTGTTCGCGGTGGACGCCGGCCAGCAGGGCCACTGGCACCACCTGGGCCGTCTGGAGGCGGGCTCGCTGGTGCTCGGCCCGGTGCCGGGCCCGCAGCACACGCTGGTCGCCCGCCCGCTGCGGGACTGTGTGGTGCACCGCATCGGCCTGCGCGAGCTGTACCAGCCCGCCGACACCGCGACCTGGTCGTACGACGAGTACGGCAATCCCCAGTACGTGCCTCCGACGACGAGTCCGCTGGAGTACGCGCTCGCCCTGGGTGTCGGCCGCAGCCTGTCCATCCTCTTCCAGGCACCGATGGCGACCGAGCGGGCCGCGGCGCCCACGGACGACGACGTGTTCTGGATGCAGGTGCCGCCGGGCAGCGTGCAGTACGGCTCGCTGTACGGCGCGGAGGCCGCGGCCGACCTGCTGATGGACCCGGCGCTTTGGCAGAGCATGGTCGACCAGCAGTACCGGCTGCTGACCACGCTGGACCGCTGGATCGAGGAGCTGGAGAGCACCCACGAGACGCGGACGGCCGAGGGCATCAAGGCCGGTGAGGCGGTCCGCGCCCAGGCAGACCAGACGCTGCTCGCCTCCATCGGCAAGCGGTCGTCGAAGCGGACCACCCCGGCCGACGCCGACGCCTCCTACGCGGCCTGCAAGCTGGTCGGCCAGGCGGCCGGGATCCGCCTCACCGAGCCCACCCAGAAGGGCACCGGGGGCGACCGCCTCGACCCGGTCGAGCAGGTCGCTCTCGCATCGCGCGTCCGTACCCGGGCCGTGCGCCTGGACGGCCGCTGGTGGCGGGACAACGTGGGGCCGCTGGTCGGCCACCGGGCCCTGTCGGGTGCGCCGGTGGCGTTGCTGTGGCGGCGCGGCGGCTATGTCGCCGTCCATCCGTCGACCGGCCGTGAGACGCCTGTCGAGAAGGCCAACGCCGACGAGTTCGAGCCGCGTGCGGTGATGTTCTACCGTCCGCTGCCCGAGCGGCGGCTCAGCCCGCTCGGGCTGCTGCGGTTCTGTATGCAGGGCATGCGCGGCGACCTGACGGGGCTGCTGCTCAGCGGCCTGGTCACGGTGGCGATCGGCGCGATGGTGCCCATCGCGACCGGCAAGGTGCTCGGCGAGTTCGTGCCCAAGGCCCAGACGAACCTGATCGTGCAGGTGTGTCTGGCGGTGATGCTCAGCAGCGTGGTGGCGGCGGCCTTCATGCTGTTGCAGAACCTCACCATCCTGCGGATCGAGGGCCGGATCGAGGCGACGCTCCAGCCGGCCGTGTGGGACCGGCTGCTCAGACTTCCGACGCGGTTCTTCACCGAGCGCTCCACCGGCGAACTGGCCAGCGCGGCCATGGGCATCAGCTCGATCCGCCGGCTGCTGGCGGGAGTCGGGCCGACGGTCGCCCAGTCGGTGACCATCGGGGCGATGAACCTGGGGCTGCTGCTGTGGTTCAGCGTGCCGATGGCGATGGCCGCGATCGGCATGCTCGTCGTCATCGCGGCCGTGTTCCTGGGGCTGGGGCTGTGGCAGGTGCGCTGGCAGCGGCGGCTGGTCGTGCTCTCCAACAAGCTGAACAACCAGGCGTTCCAGACCCTGCGCGGCCTGCCCAAGCTGCGGGTGGCCGCCGCAGAGAACTACGCGTACGCCGCGTGGGCGTCGGAGTTCGCGCGCAGCCGTGAGCTCCAGCAGAAGGTCGGCCGCATCAAGAACCTCTCGACGGTGCTGGGCGCGGTGTATCTGCCGCTGTGCACGCTGCTGATGTTCATGCTGCTGGCGGGCCCGGCCCGGGGCTCGATGTCGGCTGCCGCGTTCCTCACCTTCAACACCTCGGTGACGATGGTGCTGACCGCGGTCACCCAGCTGACCGGCTCGTTCGTCTCCGCGGTGGCCGCGCTGCCGTTGTTCGAGGAGATCAGGCCGGTGCTGGACGCGACGCCGGAGGTGCGGACGGCGAGCACACGGCCGGGTCCGCTGTCCGGCGCGATCGAGGCACGGCGGGTGTCCTTCCGGTACTCGGACGACGGTCCGCTGATCCTGGACGAGGTGTCGTTCGAGGTGAAGCCGGGCGAGTTCGTCGCGATCGTCGGCCCCAGCGGCTGCGGCAAGTCGACGCTGTTGCGTCTGCTGATCGGCTTCGACCGGCCGCTGTCGGGCAGCGTGCTGTACGACGGGCAGGACCTGGGGGCCCTCGACCAGTCGGCGGTGCGCCGGCAGTGCGGGGTGGTGCTCCAGCACGCGCAGCCGTTCACCGGCTCGATCCTGGACGTCATCTGCGGCACCGAGCCGTACACGCCGGAGGAGGCGATGGCGGCGGCCGAGATGGCGGGCCTCGCCGAGGACATCAAGCGGATGCCGATGGGTCTGCACACCATCGTTTCGGGCAGCGGTGCCGTCTCCGGCGGTCAGCGCCAGCGGCTGATGATCGCGCAGGCGCTGATCCGCCGGCCGCGCATTCTCTTCTTCGACGAGGCGACCAGTGCCCTCGACAACGAGACCCAGCGCACCGTCATCGAGAGCACCAAGGCGCTCAACGCGAGCCGGGTCGTCATCGCGCACCGGCTGTCCACCGTGATGGACGCCGACCGGGTCGTGGTGATGGAGGACGGCAAGGTCATCCAGCAGGGCCCGCCCGACCTGCTGCTCGCCGACACCAGCGGCCGGCTGCACGAGCTGGTGCGACGGCAGATGGCGTGAGCGATCACTCGAGTCCGGGGACCGGGGCGCCGGAGGGGACACCGGCCGCGCGATAGGCGGCGTAGAGCTCCTGCCAGGGCGCGTCGGCCCCGGCGTGCGGTCCGGCGATCTGCTCGCCGCGCGCCCTGGCGTCCAGCGCGGTCAGGCACACCTCCCAGCCGGCGCCGTTGCGGGCGGCGGAGTCCTCGGCCTGGAGGACGTTGGTGAGTGTGAAGAGGGTGCGCTTGTCCCCGGCCTCCTCCAGGTCGAAGCGCAGTTCGTCCCTGCCCCACTCGAACGACAGGTGCCGGGGCGGGTCGACGGCGATGACGCGGCCTGTGGAGTCCGCCATGTGCGGGTCGCCGCTGAACGTGACCGCGCCGCCGGGGCGCAGTTCGATCTCGGCGCGGGAGGGGAACCAGCGCTCCAGTTCGTCGGGGTCGGTCACGAACTGCCAGACGCGGTCGACGGGATGGTCGTAGGTGCGGCTGAAGCGGACGGCGGGGCGGCCGTCGTCCAGGGTCAGATAGGTGCCGGTGAGTTCGGCTGCCATGGGGGATCAGTCCTTCGGTGCGGGTGGTTCCGTGGTGTCCGGCGTCTCGTCGAGGCGGCGGCCCAGCGCGTCGAGGCTCTCGTTCCAGAGCTTGCGGTAGGGGGCGAGCCAGGCGTCGAGTACGGCGATCGGGCCTGGGTCCAGGGCGTAGACGCGTCGCTGCGCGTCCTGCCGCACCCGGACCAGGCCCGCCTCCCGCAGCACTTTCAGGTGCTTGGAGGTGCTCGGCTGGCTCAGTCGGCACGCCTCGACGATCTCACCGACGGCCCGGGGCCGCTCCAGGAGAAGGGCGACGATGGCCCGCCGGTGGGGATCGGCGAGGGCGGTCCAGAGGGCGGCGTCGGACATGACTTCAATATGCCTCTGGCGTTATATACCTGTCAAGGAATATACCCGTGCGCGCTTGTGTCCGATGGCGTGACTTCGCCGTACTCCGGGCACGCTTCCGTTGCTCCGGCCCGTATTTGGGTACCCACGTCCAATGCGAATCAGCGTGATGGATGTGGGATCGAACACGGTCAGACTCGTCGTCTCGGACGCGGAGGACGGCGTACCGCTGCCGGTGCACACCGCGAAGTGGCGACTCAGGCTGTCCGAACAGGTCACACCGGGGGGACCCATCCCTGAGCAGGCCGTCGGTCAACTCGTCGACGCGGTCGCCGAGGCGAGCCGGACGGCCACCCGGTGGGGCGCGGCGGGCCCGCTCGCCTTCGCGACCGCCGTGGTGCGCAACGCGCCGAACCGGCATGAGGTGTTGCACACCGTCCGGGCCCGTACCGGCGTGGACCTGTGCACGCTGCCGGGCGAGGTCGAGGCCGAGCTGACGTTTCTCGGGGCCCGGCGCTGGATGGGCTGGCGGTCCGGGCCGCTCGCCCTGCTCGACATCGGCGGCGGCTCACTGGAAGTCGCCTTCGGGCGCGGCCGGTTGCCCGACTTCGTGGCGTCGCTGCCGCTGGGCGCGGGGCGGCTCACCCACGAGTTCTTCGAGGACGAGGACCCGCCGTCGCCGGAGCGGGTGCGGGCGCTGCGCCGCAGGGTCCGCCATCAGCTGCGGGACGTCGCGGCGCGGATCCGCTGGGAGGGCCCGCGTACCGCGGTCGCCACCTCCCGCACCTTCCAGCAGCTGGGTCGGCTGTGCGGCGCCGCACCCGGACGCCACGGCCCGTTCGTGGACCGGGAACTGCACCGCGTGGGGCTGCGGGAGGCGATCACGACGCTGACCGCCCTGCCCGCAGCCGAACGCGCGCGCCTGCCCGGCATCTCCGCGCCGCGGGCCTCGCAGAGCCTGGCCGGCGCGGTGGTCGCGCACACCGCGATGAAGCTGGCCGGCATCCGGTCCGTCACGGTCTGCCCCTGGGCGATCCGCGAGGGCGTGCTGCTGCGTCACATCGAGGACGGCCCGTCCTGGTGGGCTGAGGTGACCCGCCGCAACGAGGAGACCACTCCTCCTGACCCGGTGCCGCTGCGCATCGCGGCCGCCGCGGCCAACTGATCACGGCGCACGGAAATGACGTACCGAACGCGGAAGGGAGACCCCGATGTCCCACGACAAGAACCAGGACACCTCCGGCAAGCAGCCCGAGACGGCCCTCGATGAAGTCCTGCGCGAGATAGAGGACGCCGAGAACCGCACCGAGGACTCCCCCGGGCAGCGACGTCGCCGGGGTGAGGCCGGGGACGCCATCACGCCGAACGAGCGTGCGCAGGAGGAGTCCGAAGGAGAGTGACGCGCGCGGGTGACGCGGGCGGGTGACCGGCCCTCGCCCGGGTACCCGGCGCGCATGGAGCACGACCGTGACGAACCGCCCCTGCCCACCCCGCGCGGCCCGCTGAGCAGGGGCGTCGAGGCGTACCTGCGGGGCGCGGGCGCGCTGCCCCGCCCTGAGGAAGCGGCCCGGGCCCAGGTCTACGGCGACGACCTCCAGCTCGCCCTGTACCTGTGCTACGAGCTGCACTACCGCGGCTTCGCGGGCGTCGCCCCGGAGCTGGAGTGGGACCCCGATCTGCTGCGCGTCCGAGCGGCCCTGGAGCACCGCTTCCTGTCCGCGCTGCGCGCCGACGCCAAGGTCCACGACAACCTGGACGAGGCGCTGCGGGGTTTGCTGGTGGAGCCCGTCCACGGCACAGGCGTCACGCACTTCCTGCGGGACGAGGGCGAACTGTGGCAGGTGCGCGAGTACGCGGCCCAGCGCTCGCTGTACCACCTCAAGGAGGCCGACCCGCACGCCTGGGTGCTGCCGCGGCTGTGGGGCCGGGCGAAGGCCGCGATGGCAGCGGTGGAGTTCGACGAGTGGGGCGGCGGCCGCGCCGACCGCGTCCACGCGCGGCTGTTCGCCGACCTGATGACGGATCTGGGCCTGGACACCGCCTACGGCCGCTACCTCGACGCGGCGACGGCCGAGGCCCTGGTGACGGTGAACCTCATGTCCCTCTTCGGCCTGCACCGGGCCCTCAGGGGCGCCCTGGTGGGCCACTTCGCGGCGGTCGAGATCACCTCGTCACCGGGGTCGCGGCGACTCGCCGAGGCGATGCGCCGCACGGGCGCCGGGCCCGCGGCCGAGCACTTCTACGACGAGCACGTGGAGGCCGACGCGGTCCACGAGCAGGTGGTGCGCCACGACGTCATCGGCGGTCTGCTGGAGCGGGAGCCGCATCTCGCCGCCGATGTGGCCTTCGGGATCGACGCCACCGGGTTCGTCGAGGACCGCCTCGGCGACCGGCTGCTCACCGACTGGCGCGCGTCACGTTCGTCACTGTATGCACCGCTTGCTCGGGAGACAGCCCATATCTCCTGATGTCCGGGGTACCCGAGCGGCGTGAATCCACTGGTACCCCCGGGCGTCTACGCCCCGCAGGAGGACACCGAGCTGCTGGCCGGTGCCCTGTCCGACGAGCCGGTGCCCCCGGGCGCCGAGGTCCTCGACGTGGGCACCGGGACGGGCGCTCTGGCCTTGGCCGCCGCGCGCCGCGGTCTCCGTGTGACCGCCGTGGACGTGTCCCGGGGCGCCGTGTGGGCGGCGCGGCTGAACGCCCGGCTGGCGGGACTCCCCCTCCGTATCCGGCACGGCAACCTCTTCGATCCCGTGCGCGGGGAGTCGTTCGATCTGATCCTGGCCAATCCCCCGTACGTGCCGGCGCCGGGCGGCAGGGAGCCGCGCGGCTCGGCCCGGGCCTGGGACGCGGGCGGAGACGGGCGGCTGGTCGTCGACCGGATCTGCCGGGAGGCGCCCGCCCTGTTGCGTCCGGGCGGGGTCCTCCTGCTCGTGCAGTCGGCGCTGAGCGACCCGGACCTGACCGTCGGGCAGTTGCGCGCTTCCGGCCTGAAGGCCGCGGTGATCCGCCGGCGCCGGATCGCGTTCGGGCCGGTGCTGCGCGGCCGGGAACGCTGGCTGCGGCAGCGGGGGCTGCTGCACGCCGCCGAGAACGAGGAAGAGCTGGTGGTCGTCCGTGCCGAACTCCCCGTCTGACCGGTCCGCGCCGCCGCGGCGCATCACCGTCCAGCGCAAGGGCCCGCTCCTGGTGGAGGGCCCGGTGGAGGTGGAGCTGGAGGACGGCTCCGTCGTCCGCTCCGACCGCTTCCGCGTGGCCCTGTGCACCTGCCGCCGCAGCCGCCGCTACCCGTGGTGCGACACGAGCCACCGCGACCGGGCATGACCCGGGGGCCGACGGGCGGCCCCACTCCGCCCGCCGGCCCCCTGTACGAGATCGCGGATCCCCGCGTCGGCAACCCGGCTCCCCAGCAACGGGCCGCCTACTTCACGGGAACGGCGCGATCCCGGTCTCAGAACGCGAAGAGGCCCGAACCGTGGGCGTTCTTCACGCAGTCATTGGAGAAGGTGCGCTCGTACGAGACGCGCTTGCCCTGCCAGACACCGTCGACGGTGATGACCACGGGGTCGTACTGCTTGGTGCACATCACTCCGTCCCTGGCGCTCAGGGCGTCGATGTTCCCGCCGACGCCCAGGAGTTCCGTACAGGCCGAGCCGGCGGCCGGGTGCGTGCCGCCGGGCCTCGGGGCGCAGGTCAGGGTGACCGCGCGTTCCGGGGTCACGGCGATCGCGCTCTCACCGTGGCCCACCGTGAGAACGAGGGCCGAGGGGGCGTAGAGCGCGGTGGGGGCCTGACCCGGACTGGCGAGCGCGGACCCGGTGAGGGGTCCGCAGACGGCGGTGGCCGTCAGGCCGAGGGTCATGGCCCAGCGCGCGGTGCTCCGCATTGTGTGCATCCTTCCGCTCGATTACAGGGTGTGCCGATCCATGCTCGTTCGGTGCCGGATCGGCGAGCGCGAGTCTGCCGAGTCCACCGCCGAAACACACATCGACCCCACTGGTTTCAGTAACATTTCGTGTTGAATCAGTGGCGTGAAGTTACGGAATCCACACGGGTGAAGCCCGTAACCGCACGGACCTCGGGGGCACGATGCGGCCAGATGGCCGATTTCCCACTGTTCGTTAATAGGCCTGAAACATTCCGATTCCGCTCTCAGCCGACCACTTCGCCACCCCTTGTGTTCATGCGCGGGTCGAGTAATCGTCATTACATGATTACTAATGAGCAGCGAGAGAAGTTGCGCGGCTGGTTCGCCGGCCGCCTCCCCGACGACCTCTTCGAGGAACTGACCGAGCTCACGGTCGACCGCGAGGAGATCACCGTGATCGGCCGCATCCCCGAACCCCGGCTGGCGGAGGACGCTCCGGACGCCGAGCGGGAGGCGGCCCTGGAAAGCCGGGTGCAGGAGTTCCGGGAGCGCACCCGCGAGGACCGGATGGCCGTGGCACGGGAGGCCGAGCACCGGTTCGGCCGGAAGGTGTCCTGGGGCGTGGAGTGCGGTGGGCGGCGGGCGCTCTTCACACACGTGGCCGCGCCGGTGATGACGCGGCTGCGCCAGCCGGAGCGCCAGGTCCTGGACACCCTGATCGCCGGCGGCGTCGCCCGCAGCCGCAGCGACGCGCTGGCCTGGTGCGTGCGCCTGGTCCAGCGCCATACGGACGACTGGCTCGCGGAGTTGCGCGATTCCCTGGAACACGTGCAGCGGGTGCGAGCCCAGGGGCCGGACGCCGGGACGGACCGCACACCGCCCGCCGACGACGAGGAGTGACCGAGGAGTGGAGGAATCGTCCAACAGCATCGCCAAGAATGGATGATCCGTCCTCTGGCGTCGCCCGCTCGTGATCATTTACGGTCGGCAGACCCCATGAGGACGGCATCCGCGCGCCGCCGCACACCCCGGCACCGGCGGGCGGCCGTCCGCTCAAGTCGTCGCGTCACACCGCGCTCCGCCGACCCGTCCCCGCTGGAGCCCACTTGTCCTCGGCCGACCGCCCCTCCCCCGCCGCGTCTCCCCCGTCCCTGACGGAGGTCGAGACCCACGGCGTCGACCGGATCCCCGACGCCGAGCGCTCCGCGACCCCGCTGGACCTGTTCCGGCTCTCCTTCGGCGGCGCCAACACCTTCTCCACCTGCGTCCTCGGTGCCTTCCCCATCCTGTTCGGCCTCTCCTTCTGGCAGGGCCTAGCGGCCACCCTCCTCGGGGTCGTCGCGGGCGCGCTGATCCTGTGTCCGATGGCGGTGTTCGGCCCGGTCAACGGCACCAACAACGCCGTCTCCTCGTCCGCGCACCTCGGGGTGCACGGCCGGGTGGTCGGCTCGTTCCTGTCCCTGCTGACGGCGGTCGCGTTCTTCTCCATCTCGGTGTGGAGCTCCGGTGACGCCCTGGTCGGCGGCGCCCACCGGCTCTTCGGACTCGCCCGGGACGATCTGTCCTACGCCGTCGCCTACGCGGTGTTCGCGGTGCTGGTCCTCGCCGTCTGCGTCTACGGCTTCCGGTTCATGCTGTTCGTCAACAAGATCGCGGTGACCTCGGCGAGCGCCCTGTTCCTGCTCGGCGCGGTGGCGTTCGCGGGGGACTTCGACCCGTCGTACGCGGGCGTCTTCACCGACTCGGCGGACGCGGCGACGGCGGACCTGTTCTGGCCGTCGTTCATCGGGGCGGCGCTGATCGTGCTGTCGAACCCGGTGTCGTTCGGGGCGTTCCTCGGCGACTGGTCGCGCTACATCCCGGCGAGCACCTCGCGCCGGAAGGTGGTCGGGGCCGCGTTCCTCTCACAGCTCGCGACGCTGCTGCCGTTCCTGTTCGGCCTGACGACCGCGAGCATCATCGCGGCCCAGGCGCCGGAGTACGTCGACCCGGCGGCCCCCGACTTCGTGGGCGGGCTGCTCGCGATCTCCCCGGGCTGGTTCTTTCTGCCGGTGTGCCTGCTGGCGCTGATCGGCGGCATGGCGACGGGCACGACAGCGCTCTACGGCACCGGGCTCGACTTCTCCTCCGTGTTCCCGAGGCTGTCCCGGGTCCAGGCGACGCTGCTGGTCGGCGCGTTGTCGATCGCGTTCATCTTCGCCGGCCGGTTCGGGCTCGACCTCGTGCGCTCCATCTCGACCTTCGCCACGATGATCATCACCTGCACCACACCGTGGATGGTCGTCATGATGCTGGGCTACTGGACGCGGCGCGGCTGGTACGACCCGGAGGCGCTCCAGGTCTTCAACCGCCGTCAGCGAGGCGGCCGCTACTGGTTCGCGCACGGCTGGAACTGGCGGGGCATGACCGCCTGGTGGGTGTCGGCGGTGCTCGGCGTGCTGTTCACCAACATCCCCGGGCAGTTCGTCGGCCCGCTCGGCGACCTGGCCGGCGGTGTCGACATCAGCCTGCCGCTGTCGCTGGTCGTGGCGGCGGTGCTGTTCCTGGCCCTGCTGTGGCTGTTCCCCGAACCCCGGGCGGTGTACGGCCCCGAGGGCGCCCGGCTGGCCCGGACCGTCGAGGTGCCCGTGCCGCCGATCACGGGGCCGGGCCCCGAGGGGGCGTTGTCAGACCCCTCGGCTAAGTTGCCCGCATGACCAACTTCGTACTGGTGGCCGGGGCATGGCTCGGGGCGTGGGCGTGGGACGAGGTCGCGGGCGAGTTGCGCGCGGCCGGGCACGACGTGCGTGCCGTGACGCTGTCCGGCCTCGCCGAGAAGCAGGGGTTGCCCGCGGGGCAGCGGACGCACGTCCAGGACATCGTCGACGAGGTCGAGCGGCTCGATCTGCGGGACGTGGTGCTGGTGGGGCACAGCTACGCGGGCGTACCGGTCGGGCAGGCCGCCGAGCTGATCGGTGACCGGCTGCGGCGCGTGGTGTTCGTCGACGCGAACGTCCCGGTGGACGGGGAGTCGTTCCTGTCGGGCTGGCCGAGCGAGGACGTACAGCGGTCGATCGCCGACCACGACGGGTACTGGCCGCCGCTCGGCGCGCCGGAGTACGCGGGACAGGGTCTGACGGACGAGCAGATCACCCGGATCGTGAACGCCACCCCGCACCCCGGTGCCACGCTCACCGCACCGGCCGAGCTCACCCGTCCCCTCGGCGAGCTCCCGGCGACCTACATCAAGTGCCTGCTCGACGGCGAAGAGCCGATGCCCGTGGTGGCCGAACTGCTCAAGAGCGACCGCTGGGAGCTGATCGAGATGGACACCGGCCACTGGCCGATGTTCTCCAGCCCGCGCGAACTGGCACGCGTCCTGCACGAGTCGGTGGCCCGGCCCTGATCAGCCCCCTCCTGCCTACCGGTCGGTATGGTCGGCGTACTGCGCGTTCTCAGCGACGAGAGGCGGGACGGACCACATGGCGAAGCACTGGGCGGACTTCCAGTACGAGATCTATCTCAACGGGATGACGGGAGCGGTGCCGCGCCTGCCCACCGATCTGACCCGGCTGGAGGAACTGACCGAACAGCGGCTCGGGCCCGGCCCGGTCGGCTATGTGGCGGGCAGCGCCGGGAACGGCAGCACCGCCCGGGCCAACCGGGCGGCCCTGGAGCGCCGCCGGATCGTGCCGCGCATGCTGCGGGACGTGCACGAGCGGGATCTGTCGGTCGAGGTGCTGGGCCGCGCCCTGCCCGCCCCGCTGGCGCTGGCCCCGGTCGGCGTGCTGTCGATCATGCACCCGGACGCCGAACCCGCCGCCGCCCGGGCCGCCGCCGCGCAGGGCGTGCCGTACATCCTGTCGTCCGCCTCGAGCACCCCCATGGAGCAGGTCGCCGAGGCGATGGGCGACGCCGAGCGGTGGTTCCAGCTGTACTGGCCGAAGGACCCTGAGGTGGCCCGCAGTTTCCTGAGCCGGGCGAAGGCATCCGGGTTCAGCGTACTCGTCGTCACCCTGGACACCCCGCTGCTGTCGTGGCGGCCCCGGGATCTCGACCAGGCGTATCTGCCCTTCCTGCACGGCGTCGGCACGGCCAACTACTTCTCGGACCCGGTCTTCCAGGCGGGTCTGGCCAAACCGGTGCACGAGGACCCGAACGCGGCCGTGATGCGTTTCGTCGGGATGTTCTCCGACCCGGCCAAGTCCTGGCCGGACCTGGCGTTCCTCAGGGAGAACTGGGACGGCCCGATCGTCCTCAAGGGCGTCCTGCACCCGGACGACGCGCGGCTGGCCGCCGAGGCGGGCATGGACGGCGTCGTCGTCTCCAACCACGGCGGCCGCCAGGTCGCGGGGTCCGTGGCCGCCGCCGACGCGCTGCCCCGTGTGGTGGACGCCGTCGGCGACCGGCTCACCGTCCTCTTCGACAGCGGCGTCCGCACCGGCGACGACATCTTCAAGGCCCTCGCGCTGGGCGCGCGGGCGGTGCTCGTCGGACGCCCGTACGTCTATGGTCTCGGCCTCGACGGACAGCCCGGCGTAGAGCACGTCATCCGCTGCCTCCTGGCCGAACTCGACCTCACCCTGGCCCTGTCGGGCCACGCCACGCCTGCGACGGTCGGCCCGGCCGATCTGACGGAGGAGCCGGGCTGAGGCGTGGGCGGGGGCGAGGCCGAGTTCACCGCTCAGCCGTTCAGCGGTTCGGCGCCGTCACCTGCCGTGCGGTCGGGGCGTCCTCCTCCGCGATCGACAGGGACCCGGCCGCCGTGGGCACGGGCTCCGGCTGCCAGCGCTGTTCGTCGGACCGGTCGCGGACCTTGACGACGATGTCGGCGTCCGGGTCGTCGTTGGTGGAGGTGAGGGCGAGCTCCTCGCCCCAGCGGGGCAGCAACTCCCCTTGCACGGTGAGGTCGTAGCGCACGTCCTCGCCTCGCTCGGCGTCTTCCTCGGCGCAGGTGCCGAGCACCACGACGCCCGCGTCCTTGTGCGAGTCCAGACACAGCCCGGGATCGGCGACGCTGCGCAGCAGCCCGTCGTTCTCGTACGTCCACTGCTGGGTCCACGCCGTCGAGCACGAGGCCAGCTTCGCCCCCGAGCCCTCCTTCGGCAGGTCCCGGATGTCGAGGCACAGATCGGCGCCCGCGTTGCGCAGCCGCGTCACTCCCGGTGCGGTGGGCAGTACGGCCGTGTCCGGCGGTGTCACCGACCCGCCGCCGTTGCCGCCGGCGGCGCTGTTGGAGCCGGCCGGGTCGGCCTGGCCGCCGTCGTACGAGGACGCGCTGATGATGAGCACCGTCGCCAGCACCCCGGCCGACACCGCGCCGACGCCCGAGAGCAGCGCCCGGGAGGACCGCAGCGCGTCCGGGACCCGGACGCCCGGGATCCGGCGGGCGGGCATGGGGATCCTGGACAGCAGACGGTGGCGTGCGCTCCCGGACCGCCCGCCGCCGCGCCGGCCGCCGCGACCGCCGCGGGTACCGTGCGAGGCCCGGCCCGGACGCGAGTCGAGGTAGCGGCGGGCGCCCCAGCCCAGCACCGCTTCGGCGATCAACGGGCCGAGACCGCCCTCGAAATGGCTCAGTTGCTCGGCGGCGTTCCGGCAGTACCGGCACTCCGCCAGATGCTGCTGGACGTCCGGCAGCAGTGCGCCGCCCCGGCGGATCGGGACGTCGAGGAGGCGGTTGTAGAACCGGCAATCATGGGTCGGCGCGAGTTCGCGATGGGCATGTACACAACCCTCGCGGAATTTGTCACGCGCCTGTTCGAGGGCGGCCGACGCGATGTCGGTATCCATGCTCAGCAGGCCGGCGGGGACGCTTAAAGGATCTGCCTCGACCTCGACATGCCAGAGCAAACAGCGCGCGGCGGCGGGAAGTGCCTGGAATGCCCGCTCCGCGAGTGCCCGATTTTCGGGCGTCATGGACGTCGCCGCGCGCAGCCCGCGCCCTCCGGCCGGTTTCTGCAGGGCCGGCAGTACGGCGGATA
This sequence comes from Streptomyces sp. NPDC055506, assembly GCF_053643595.1. Taxonomy (NCBI): domain Bacteria; kingdom Bacillati; phylum Actinomycetota; class Actinomycetes; order Kitasatosporales; family Streptomycetaceae; genus Streptomyces; species Streptomyces sp. NPDC055506. The sequence goes on from NZ_JBSHKH010000004.1 coordinate 36,143, forward strand.
TTCGATCGTCGCCGGACCACTCCCGGATCGTGTCGCGCACGGTCACCAGAAGGACCGGGCGCAGCGCGACGGCCGAGTCGCCGAAGGCCACGCGGTTGAGGGTCCGGTGGAAGGCGGTCCCGGTGACCATGGCGGCGACCTGCGCCGACGAGGCGAGACAGATGACCGCGTAGTCGTGCACCGGCTGCCAGTGCCGCGCCATCAGCAGCGCGACGGAATGGGCGGCGACCTCGCCCTCCGGGCTGCCTCTCAGCGGGGCGGCGAGTGATTCATCGGATTCCCCGGGATCCCCGCCGGGCGGGGGATACGGGGGACGAGGGGGGTGGGGGGTGGGCACTGAGGTGGTTCCTTCCCACGCGCAGGTGACACACAGAAGTCCTGCCGCCGAAAAAGGAGCCCGGTTGGTGCGAACCTTTTCTGGCGCGGCGCGGGAGGTGCGAATTCACCGGCGGCGAATCGGACCCGGTCCACAAATCACGTGCGACACCCGGCCATTCCCCCCGCACGTGTGTTTCACTCTTGCACAACCCCCACACGACCAACAAGGCGCCCGTGCAACATCCGGCCCATTGACAGAAAGTCAGAAACGGGGAACGCACGTACACAGATCGCACCTGTTTTCGACATTTCCGTGCGCCCTGTGTGAATCGGGTCAGATCTGCCAGGACCGCAGCCGGTCCGCAGCGCCGTAGACGTCGGTCGTGTTGGACATCAGATCGCGGGCGAGGTCGACGAGGGCGCCGTAGGGCGGGTCGATACCGACGCCGCTGACGAACATGTACGCCACGGCCGTCGCACAGGCGAAGCGGGCGTTGGCCGCCGGCAGCGGCCGGAGCACGGCGAGGGTGTGCAGCAGCGCGGCGGCCCGCCAGGCGGGGTCGGAGTTCACCCCCAGGCGCGGCGGATCGACCCGGTGCCGGGCGACGGCGGCGACCAGCGCGGAGAAGTCGTTGACGGTGGGCTGGTCCGGCAGGACCTCCTCATGGCGCTGCAGCAGCCAGGGCACGTCGATATGGATGACGGGTGCCATCGGTCAGGCGGCCCGCCCTTCACCCTTGGCGGACGGTTCGTCGTCCGGGAAGGCCGCGGCGAACTCGTCGGCGTGGGTCGCGAAGAACCTGCGGAAGGCCTCCGCGCCCTCCTGGAGCGCCCGGTGACGGGCTATGTCGGCCGCGGCCGCCTCCCGCACGAGCGCCTTCATCGACGTACCGCGTTCCTTGGCGATCTGCCGCAGGTCCTCAAGCTCGCGGTCGCTGAACTCCACGTTGAGAGCTGGCATGCCCTCAAGGTACCGCTCGGGTACTGACTCGTAAATATCGCCAGGTCAGAGAGGTAATTGGACGGTACCGGACACCGGCGCGGCCGGGCGATGTCACATTCGGGGCCCGCTCCCCGGTCTCAGTGGTGAACGCGTCTCCGGGAGGACCACGCATGACCGAGATCACCGCACCCGGCACCGACGCCCCGGCCGACGAGGCGACCGGGGTGTTCGTCGACCATCGCGAGCTGCTGTTCGGCGTCGTCTACAACATGCTCGGCAGCGTCGCCGACACCGAGGACGTCCTGCAGGAGACCTGGCTGTCCTGGACGGCCCGCGGCGGTGGCGCTCCCCTGGCCGGCGTCGACAACCCCCGCGCCTATCTCGTACGGGTGGCGGTCAACCACGCGCTGCGCCGCCGCGCCACGATCAGCCGCAGGCGGGAGACCTACGTCGGCCAGTGGCTGCCCGAGCCTCTGGTCGCCGACGGCGAGGCCGACACCGCCGACGGGCCCGCCCTGCGCTCCGAGTCGGTGTCGCTGGCGATGCTGGTCGTCCTGGAGTCGCTGACCCCGCTGGAGCGGGCCGTGTTCGTCCTGGGCGAGGTGTTCGGCTACCCGCACGCCGAGATCGCGGAGGTCATCGACCGCTCCCCCGCCGCCGTACGGCAGTTGGCGCACCGGGCCCGGGAGCACGTGCGGGCGCGGCGGCCGCGGTACGAGGCGCATCCGCGGGTGCGGCGGGAGGCGACCGAGCGGTTCGTGCGGGCGGCGCTCGGCGGGGACATCTCCGCGCTGATGGAGGTCCTCGCACCGGACGTCACAGCGTGGACGGACGCCGGCGGCAAACGCAAGCGGGCGAGCCTGCGCCCGGTGCACGGCCGGGACAAGGTGGCCCGCCTGCTCACGTCCGGGCGCGGCGGTCCGCGCGACCCCGTCTGGCACTACCGCCGCGTCAACGGCGACGACTCCGCCGTGCTGTTCGACGGGGACGCGCCGTTCGCCGTCCTGGTGCTGGACCTCACCCCGGAGGGCGACCGGGTGCGCGGCGTCTACGTCGTGGCCAATCCGGACAAGCTGGCCCACGTGCCCAGAGGGGAGGTGTGAGCGGCCGGGGCCGGTGCGCTCAGGACCGGGAGCGGCAGAACTCCCGGACGGTCCGGTTGAAGGCCTCCGGGGCTTCCATGCTGCTGAGGTGCCCGACGCCCGGGAGCACGACCAGCGTGGCGTGCGGGATCGCCGCCAGGAACGGGTGGGCGACCTGCTCCACCGGGGAGCGCGTGTCGAGTTCGCCCCAGAGCAGGAGCGTCGGCACCGTGATCGCGGGCAGCAGGTCGCGCTGGTCGGCCTCGGCCATGACGGTGAGCTCGGTCCGCATGGTCTGGGGGCGCGTGTCGGCCGACATCACGGACATCAGACGTACGGCTTCGGCGGGCGGCGGGCCCGCGAACAGGCCCGGCATGGTCGGCGCGAAGTTCTCGTCCGGGACCGCGAGCAGCCGCTCGGCCCCCTCGACCCGCGCCTTCACCTCCGCCGCGGGCAGCGAGCCCTTCCAGCCGGCGTAGGTGTCGACGAGGAGCAGCGTCCTGACGAGATCGGAGTGGTGCCGGTAGAGCTCCAGGACGATGGTCCCGCCCCAGGCCAGGCCCAGGACATGGGCCGGTCCGAGCCCCACGTCCTTGACGACCGCCGCCAGACAGCGGGCGTAGTCGGCCAGAGTGAAGGAGGGCGGTACGTCGGAGGAGCGGCCGGCTCCCGGTTCGTCCCAGGCGACCACGGTGAAGGCGTCGGCCAGGTCGGCGATCTGGCCGCGCCAGACGCGGGCGTCCGCGGTGGCGCCGTGCACGAGCACCAGGGGCGGGCCCGAGCCCACCCGGTCGTAGGCGACCTCGACGCCGTCTACTCGCACCGCGTGCATGTGACCAGGCTACGCGCGGGTGCCGGGGGCGTCCTGTCGGCGGACTCCCCCGGCACCGGGCACGTCCCTACCCCTGGTCCGCCACGAAGGCGGCCATCCGGGTCAGGGCGGCGTTCCAGTTGATCGTGTGCTCGTTGGTCGACCAGGACTGGATGTCGTCGATGTAGCAGAACTGTCCGACGCAGCCCTGGAGTTTGCTCTGTGCGTAGGGGTCCTGGATGCTCGAGTTCGGCCCGCCGGCGAGGGTGCCCCGCGGCGGGTGGGGCAGGCCGGGGTCGAGCTGGCGGGCGTACCAGCGGCTGTGCTGGTTCTGGGAGCTGACCTCGCCGTAGCCGGTGACGTAGGAGATGTTCAGCGCGTTGCGGCCGAGGATGTAGTCCATGGTCTGCAGTGCGCCGTCCCGGTACTTCGAGGCGCCGGTGATGTCGTACGCGGTGGCGAGGACGACGGCGTTGTTGAGGACCTGGTGGCTGGAGCCCCAGTCGTACTTGTTGCCGTCGGGCGCGTAGGGCATGCCGTAGGGGTGATCCTTCAGGGTGGCCAGGTAGCGGTCGGCGCCCTTGACGACGGACTGGCGCACCTTGTCCCGGCCGGGCAGCTTGTTCGGTACCGTCGCGAGATCGAGCCGGCCCGCCGCCCCGGTGCGGGCCCAGTCGAAGCCGAGGGGCTTGAAGAGGTCGGCCGTGTGGACCGGGGACTTCAGGACGTACTCCTGGAACTGCTTCTCCCCCGTGCTGAGATACAGCTCGGCCGCCGCCCAGTAGAAGTCGTCGGTCACGTCGTTGTCGGGGTAGGCGCCGCCGCCGATGCCGTCGCTCTCGGAGGCGTAGCGGCCGGGGTGGGCGAGCGCCGCCGACCAGGCCGTGCGGGCGGCCGCCAGGGTCTTGTCGGCGAACGCCTTGTCGTAGGACCGGTACAGGCGGGCCGCCTGCGCGGCCGTGGCCGCCAGGTTCAGGGTGGCCGCGGTGGACGGCGGGTGCAGTTCGCGCTTCTGCGGGTCGTCGCCGGGCAGCAGCGGCAGCCCGGTCCACTGCTCGTCGTGGATCTTGTGGTGGGCCATGCCGGCCAGCGGCTTCCCGGCGGGCACCTGCATCTTCAGCAGGAACTCCAGCTCCCAGCGGGCCTCGTCGAGGATGTCCGGGACCTTGTTACCGCTCTCGGGGATGGCGAGCGTGCCGTCGCCGAGCTTGCCGGCGTCGCCGGTGCGGGCGTGCAGCGCGCGTTCGTGGGTGCTCAGCAGCTCCCAGGTGGAAATGCCGCCGTTGACGACGTACTTGCCGTGGTCGCCGGCGTCGTACCAGCCGCCGCTGACGTCGAGGGTGTAGTCGCACACGCCGGGTTGGCACGGCACGGAGGTGTCGCCCTGGTTGGGTGCCACGCCCAGGTGGCCGGCCCGGCGGCCGTACCCGGGCCGCAGGTCCTCGCGGATCTCGATGCCGCTGCGCTGGGTGTAGTAGTACTTCGCCGAGTCCAGCCGGAGCCGCTCCCAGACGCTCGCGTCGACGTCGAAGGGGCGGCTGGTCTCGCCGTCGGCGACCAGGGTGAGGCCGGTGCCCTTGGTGCGGTACGCGCCGAAGTCGATCGAGTGGACGTTCTGCCCGGAGGAGGCGTCGGCCCCGCGCGGCACGGTCGTGCCCCGGGCGACCACGGTGCCGCGGGCGTTCTTCAGCTCCCAGGGCAGTTTCGCCGTGGCATCGGTGACCAAGGTGGCGTTCTTCGGCCCGGCGGGCAGGTAGGCGACCTGGTTGACGCGCACCCGGGGGCCGGTGTCGGGCTCGTACGGCTCCGGCGCGACGCCGCCCAGCAGCGAGACGTCGTCCATGCAGAAGCGCCAGGCGTCCGCGCTGCCGCCGAGCTGGAAGCCGACCTGGCCCTGGGTGGTGTCGACGGGCGAGGTGAAGGTGTAGGAGTAGCGGTCGCCGGAGACGCTGAGCTGCGGTGTCACCTCGTAGTAGGTGTCGTACGGGGACACCGACAGGCCCACGATCGCCCGCACCACGTGCCCGGCGGGCGTGCCGGTCGCGCTGAAGGAGAAGCGGTACGACTCCCCCTTCACGAGGGTGATGTCGTTCTGTCCGACGGCGGCGTCCCAGCGGTTGGCGGTGCCGCCGGGGACGTCGGCGCAGAGCCGGCCGTCGGACAGTCCTCCGGTGACGTTGCTGGTCGTCCACCAGGGGGCGGTGGTGGTGTCGAAGGTGCCGTTCTCGACCTGTTCGACCTCTTCGGCCCCGGCCGGTGCGGAGGGCAGCGCGGTGAGCGCGGTCGCCAGGAGGGCCGTCAGGGACAGCAGGGCGGTTCTGCGTCGTTTCACGTCCGGGCTCCTCTGGTGAGGTGCGGGTGGCGCTCGTCATGGGAGCGCTCCCAGATACGGATGCCCGCCATGGTTGTGGCTGATGTGACGCCCCGTCAACGGTCCGGACGGGACTGGCTGTCCACCGCCCGTCCGGACCCGTGTGGCCTGGACGGTGTCCAGTCGGCTGATACGCAGCGCGCCCCGCGCCTCGTCGGGGTGGCGGCTGGTCAGGGTGAGCCGGATCCGGGAGCCGCGGACGGGCCTGAAGGTGATCACGGTGGGGGCGTCTGAGGCGGTGGCCCAGTCGATCGCGGTGTCCCGCACGGCCTGCCACGCCCGGCCGTCCCACACCGCCACCTCGATCGCCGCGGGCAGGCTGTGGGTGGCGTCCACGGTGAAGGACACGTCCACCCGGCCGAAGCCGCGGGTGCGCCCGTGGTCGACCGAGACCCAGTCCTCGCCGCGGGCCCCGTCGAAGGCGGGCAGCAGGGCCGTGGCCTGCTTGAAGAAGCCGTTGGACCAGCCGGTGGCCGGATCGCCGTCGAGTATGGCGGCGGGCAGGGTGTCCGGGCTGCCGGAGTAACTGGCAACTGATCGTGAACAAACAGATTTTGTCGAGGTGTCACACAGGGCCGTCAAGGGTGCGGCGACATCCTTCTGTCCCAGGCGTCACATCGGCCGGAATCACGCCACGGCCCCGCACGGCCTGGCGCTGCCGGGGTTACCCGTTCACGTCGGGCGCCTACGGACTAGGCTGGAACTCAAGCGACCTCTCTGATCACTGTGAGTGTCCGTATGGAGTGGCGACGATGATCCCGGACGAGCCGTTGGACGATGGCATGGCCGCCCGTGCCGTCATCGCCGCCGACGGCACGGTCACCGGGTGGAGCGAAGGCGCCCGCCGTCTCCTGGGCCACACGTCCGCCGAGGTCGTGGGCCGCCCGGCCGCCGAGCTGCTGGCCGACGAAGCGGACGTGCCGCCCGCGCCCCAGGATGCCCGCTGGAGCGGCATGCTCGCGCTGCGGCACCGCGACGGCCGCACAGTGTCCGTGTGGGTGCTCGCCCACCGCAGACCGCCGGAGGGCGAGCCGGCCGAGTGGTTCGCGGTGTCCCCGCCCGAGGCCGACGCCTCCGACCTGGCGGACGACCCGCTGGTGCGCGCGGCCCTCACCCAGTCACCCTGCGCCACGATGATCTTCGACGAGGGGCTGCGGCTGCGCGGCGTCAACGACGCCATGGCGGACCTCCTCGGGATGCCCGCCGACCGTCTGCGGGGGCTGAGACCCACCGACGTCGGCAGCCGGCCGCAGAACACCGAGCTCGAGGAGAATCTGCGCCAGGTGCTGAGCACCGGCCGGCGGCAGGACATGCAGACATACATGAAGGCCAGCGGCGAGACCCGGGGGGCGCACGCCTGGCTGGCCCGGATCGCACCGCTCACCGACGCGTCCGGCCAGGTCCGGGGCGTGTGCGTGACCGCCCACGACTTCAGCGACCAGTACCGGGCACGGGAGCGGCTGCAACTGGTCAACGAGGCGAGCGTGCGCATCGGCACCACCCTCGACGTCACCCGTACGGCCCAGGAGCTGGCGGAGGTGTGCGTTCCGGCGCTCGCCGACTTCGTCAGCGTCGACCTGCTCGACACCCGGGAGCACGGCGGCGAGTCCGCCGGGCCGCCCGTCCCACCGGTGAGTCTGCGCCGGGCCGCCCACCAGTCGGTCAACGCGGGCAGCCCCGAGGCCGTCGCCAAGCCGGGGCAGGTGGAGGTCTACCCGGCGTCCTCCCCGCAGGCCGCCTCGCTGACCGCGGGCCACGCGGTGGTGGCCTCGGGATCGGAGGACGACCTCGAACGGTGGCTCGCCTGGGACCCGGTTCGGTTCCGGCGGGTCCGCGAGTACGGCATCCACTCCACGATGTCCGTCCCGCTCCAGGCCAGGGGCACCATCCTCGGGGTCGCGGTGTTCACCCGCTTTCGCCGCCCCGAGGACTTCACGAACGACGACGTGATGCTGGCCGAGGAGGTCACGGCCCGGGCCGCCGTATGCATCGACAACGCGCGCCGCTACTCCCGCGAACGGGAGACGACCCTCACGCTGCAGCGCAGCCTGCTGCCCCGCCACCTGCCGCGCACCGCCGCGGTGGAAGCGGCCTCCCGCTATCTGCCGGCCACCCGCTCCGGTGTGGGCGGCGACTGGTTCGACGTGATCCCGCTGTCCGGGATGCGGGTCGCCATGGTCGTCGGGGATGTCGTCGGCCACGGGATCCAGGCCTCGGCCACCATGGGCCGGCTGCGCACCGCCGTCCGCACCCTCGCCGACATCGACCTGGCACCCGACGAACTGCTCACCCACCTCGACGACCTGGTCGTCCGGCTCTCCCAGGAGTCCGGCGGCGAAGAGGCGGCCGGCACCGGGGAGGTGGGCGCGACCTGCCTCTACGCGGTGTACGACCCGGTGTCGCGGCGCTGCACCCTGGCCCGGGCCGGGCACCCGCAGCCCCACCTGGTCCCGCCGGACGGCCCGGCCCGGCAGCTCGACCTGCCCTCCGGTCCCCCGCTCGGTGTCGGGGGGCTGCCGTTCGAGAGCGCCGAGGTGGAGCTGCGGGAGGGCAGCGTCCTGGCGTTCCACACGGACGGGCTGCTCGCGAGCCGCGAACGGGACGTCGACACGAGCCAGCGGATGCTCCGCGATGCCCTGTCGGCGCCCGCCGGCTCGCTCGACGAGGTCTGCGACCGCGTGCTGGATGCGCTGCTCCCCTCGGGCGGCTCCGCCGACGACGTGGCCCTGCTGCTGGCCCGCACCCGGGGCCTGCCGTCCTCCCAGGTCGCGACGTGGGACATCCCGGCCGACCCGGCGCTGGTGGCCCCCATCCGCAAGCAGGTCGTCGAACAGCTCGATCGCTGGGGGCTGACCGAGGCCACGTTCACCGCGGAGCTGGTGGTGAGCGAGCTGGTCACCAATGCCATCCGCTACGGCGCCAAGCCCATCCGGCTGCGGCTGATCCACGACGCGGACACGCTGATCTGTGAGGTGTCCGACACCAATCACACGGCCCCGCATCTGCGCCGGGCCAAGACCTGGGACGAGGGGGGCCGCGGTCTGCTCCTGGTCGCCCAGCTCACCCAGCGCTGGGGCAGCAGGCACACCCCCGACGGCAAGACGATCTGGGCGGAGCTGACGACGCTCGACGCGATGTAAGGGTTCTTACCGGAGCCTGGTTTCATGGGCGGGCACCGCCTGAAACACGCCCCGGAGGACTCCGCCCTGAACACCCCGCTCGCCGAAGTCCTGTCCGTCGCGCTGCTGGCCGCGGTGCTCGTCTGGGCCGTCGTCCGTCCGAAGGGGCTGCCCGAGGCCGTACTGGCGGTTCCGGCCGCCGGGCTCGCCGTCGCCGTCGGAGTGATCTCGCCCACGCACGCGTGGGAGGAGATCCAGCGGCTGGGGCCCGTGGTCGGCTTCCTCGCGGCCGTGCTGGTGCTCGCCCACTTCTGCGACGTCGAGGGGCTCTTCACGGCGTGCGGGGCGTGGATGGCCCGCTGGGCGGCGGGACGTCCCGGACGGCTGCTGACCGCGGTGTTCGCACTGGCCTCCGTCATCACGGCCGTGCTCAGCCTGGACGCCACGGTCGTCCTTCTGACACCGGTCGTGCTCGCCACCGCCACCAGGATGGGCGTCCAGGCCCGGCCCCACCTCTACGCGTGCGCGCACCTGTCGAACACCGCCTCGCTGCTCCTGCCGGTCTCCAACCTGACCAACCTCCTCGCCTTCTCGGCGAGCGGGCTGAGCTTCACCCGGTTCACGGCGCTGATGGCCTTGCCCTGGCTGGTCGCGATCGGCGCCGAGTACTTGGTCTTCCGCCGTTTCTTCGCCCGGGAACTGGCCGCTCCCCTCCCGGCCGCCGACCCGTCGCGGCCTCCCGAGCTGCCGCTGTTCGCCCTGGTCACGGTGGGCTGCACACTGGCCGGGTTCGTCGTGGCCTCGGCTCTCGGGATCGCACCGGCGTGGGCCGCGCTGGCGGGTGCGCTGGTACTGGCCGGGCGGGCACTGCTGCGGCGGCGGGCCACCCCGCTGACGGTGGTGCGCTCCGCGTCCCCGGCCTTCCTGGCGTTCGTGCTCGCGCTCGGCGTCGTCGTGCGCGCGGTCGTCGACAACGGGCTCGCCGACGCGCTCCACCGTGTGCTGCCCGACGGCTCGGGCCTGCTCGCGCTGCTGGGCGTGGCCGCGCTGGCCGCCGTCCTGGCCAACCTCATCAACAACCTGCCCGCGGTGCTGGTGCTGCTGCCGCTGACGGCCGGGGCCGGTCCCGGCGCTGTGCTGGCGGTGCTGCTCGGCGTGAACATCGGCCCCAACCTGACCTATGCCGGTTCGCTGGCGACCCTGCTGTGGCGGCGGATCGTGCACCAGCACGGGCACCGCGTAGAACTCGGGGAGTTCACCCGGCTCGGGCTGCTCGCGACACCCGCCGCGCTGGTGTCGGCCGTGGTGGCGCTGTGGCTGTCGCTGGGGGTCCTCGGGGGCTGAGGCTGAGTCGCGCCCGGTCAGTGCCCGCGGCCCCCGTAGCCGTAACCGGGGTAGCCGTAGCCATAGCCGGGATAGCCGTGGTCGCCGTTCCAGGAGCAGTAGTAGCCGTGGTAATGACACGTGGTGCTGGGCGACGGACTCGTGGGCTCCGGCCGGGACGTCGACGGAGTGGCGGTCGGGGTGGGGGTCGGCTCGGGTGCCCTCGACGGTGTGGGGCGGGAGGTCGGGGTGGGCGCGGGCCGCGGCACCGGAGCGGCTGCTTCCCAGTTGACGGCCTCCATCTGGAGATCGGTCTTGGAGGTGTCGATCACCCAACGCTGGACCTCGTCGTCCGCCCGGGTCTTGAGGACCAGGGCCCCCGAGCCGTCGGTCGCGGCCGGGGCCAGGGCGAGCTCCTGGTCCCGGCGGGGCACCAGGGCTCCCTGCAGGATGAAGTCGTAGCTGATGTCCTTGATGTCGGGCCGGGACGGGCCGGTGCAGGGGGCCAGCCGCACCGAGTAGCCGAGCCGCGAGTCCAGGCACAGGTCGGGGGCGGAACCGTTGCGCAGCAGCCCGTCGGTCTCGTACGTCCACTGCTGGGCAGGCTCCGAGGAGCAGGTGGTGAGTTCGGCTTCCGCGTTCTCGACGGCCTTCTTGCCGTCGACGCCGACGCACAGACCCGAGGCGACATTGTGCAGCCGGCCGCGCAGCGCGCCCTTGCGGGCCTCGCCCGCCCCGATCCAGGACGGATCGCCGGTGGGCTTGCCCGCGCCCGGGTCGGAGGCCCCGGAGGGCCGGTCCCCGCCGGCCGGCGGGGCCGGGTCGCCGGAGTTGCCGATGGACCACAGGACCAGCGGGAGGACGACCAGGCCGCTGACGGTCAGGATGCCCACGGTGAGGTTACGGCGGCGGGCGGCACGGCGGGCCGCCTTGTGGGCGGATCTGCGGGAGGCGGTGCGGGGACCCACGGCGTCCGGGCCGGGCGCCGTTCCACCGGTCGGTGCCGGCGCGTCGGGTGGGGTGGCGGGGAATGTCTCATGGGCGTGGACCAGGGCCTGCGTCTGGACCCCGACCTGCGGTGGGATCCCCGCTTCCCCTTCGACCGCGAGGGCAGGTGGCGTGGCCACCGAGTCGACGGGGTCGGTGAACGACTCCCCGACCGCGCCGGCGAGGAGCACGGGGTCCGGAAACGCCGCACGCGCGGCACCGGCCGACTCCGTGCCGGCCACGTCCCCCTGAACGCCGCTCTCCGGGGAAGCCTCCGCGACGATCGAGGCGCTCTCCACGTAGTCCTGCCCGCCCCAGCCCAGCACCGCCTCCGCCAGGGCGACGCCGAGCCCGTGGTTGAACCGGTCGAGCTGGTCCGCGGCGGCGCTGCAGTGCCCGCATCCCCCGATATGCGCGCGTAGATCGGGGTCGATGTCGAGGGCGCCGCGTCTGTACGTCACGTCGAGCAGGCGCAGATAGCGCCGGCATTCCTCGTCGGGGGCGAGTTCGCGGTGCAGCTGGAGGCACTCCTCGCGCATCCGGTCACGGGCCCGGTCCAGTTCGACGCGCGCGCCCTCCTCGTCCAGGCCGAGCAAGGCGGCGGGAGCCGCGAGCGGTTCGGCCTCGACCTCCACGTGCCACAGCAGGCAGCGGGCCGACTGGGGCAGCCGCTGAAAGGCCCCGGACAGCAGGCGCCGGTGCTGCCGCGGCAGCAGCCGGGCGGCCGGCCGCTCCCCGTCACCGGCCTCGGACCGCAGGTCCGGGTGGAGCATGTCCCGCCGGTGGTCGGTGGCCCACTCGGCCGCGATCCGCCGCACGGTGACGAGCAGCTGGGGCCGCCACGCTGATGTCGGGCCGTTCTGGCGCAGGCTTTCGCCGAAGAGCCGGGTGAAGGCGGCGGTGGTGAGCATTCCGGCGAAATGCGGACCGGCGGTGCACAGCCGGGCGTAGGCGAAAGCCGCCTCCCAGTGCCGGTCCAGCAGCTCGCCGACGGGATGAAGCGCGGGCGTCGCGCCCGTCCACTTCCTGAGCTCGGCGCTCAGTTGCTCGTCCGTCGGGCCGAACCTGCGGGCCGGAACCGGGGAATTCGACGGACTTGCGTCGTTCACGGCTGCATTCCTCTCAAGGACATGCGGAATAAAGTCCATACCAAGGGGTATGCCGGCACGGCGGCCTCGCGCATACGAAAGAACGGCGCGCTGTCCGCACGCCGACAGGGCACACCTTTGCACAGCTCAGCGACAGGGAACAAGGGATCTCGCGGTTTCGTGCATTACGTAGGCGGCCAGGGCTTTTTGACAGAATGTCAATCAGCGGCCCGAACGGGATTTCCGGGCTGCCTGCTCGGTTTTTATGGCAGGTATTCGCCCGGTTCCCGTCGCCGTCCGGAAACCGCCGGGCCGGACGGATCGCCGTACCGTGTCCGGTACGCGCCGGGCGGCATCCCGTAGCGCTCTCGGAAGACGCGGTTGAAGTGGAACGGGCTGGCGAAGCCCGAGGCCGCGGCCACCCGTTCCACGGCCAGGTCGGTACCCTCCAGCAGTCGCGCGGCGTGCCGCAGCCGCGCCTCGCGCAGGGCGCGCATGGGCGACTGGCCGAGCTGCCGGCTGAACAGATGGGCGAAGCGGGACGGCGACAGGGCGACGCCCTCGGCGAGCGATCGGACGGTGTGCGGGGCGCCCGGGTCGGCGGCGATCAGCTCCTCGGCCCGGCGGATCCGTGCGTCGAGGCCGGGGCGGGGTGCCGCCGGCCGAGCGCCGGCGGCGGTGAGCAGGACGATCTCCTCGAGCGCGCTCAGGGCGAGTTCGCGGGCCGCGCTGCCGTGTGCGACGGCGACCTGCCCGTCCGGGGGCACCGGTGCGGGCGGCGCCTCGGTCCCGGTCCAGCGGGCGTCGGTGTGCATCCGCCGGAACGCCGACTCGACGCGGCCGTGCACACCGGCCGGGGCGGACGTGACCACGTACACCCCGTCGCCGGCGTCGTACGGCCGCAGCCACCCGGCCCACGACGGGCGGGCCTGGCAGTGCGCCCACCAGAACCGCCAGTGCCGGGCGCCGGTCTCCACCGCGTAGCCGTGCGGGACACCCGGGGCGAGCACCACGAGGTCACCCGCGCCGACGGAGGTCTCCACGGTGCCCTGCCGCAGTCGGCCCCGGCCTCCCGTGGTCCAGGCGAACAGCCAACTCGCGGATCCCCGAGGGCGGTAGACGGCGTAGCCGGGCGGCTGGTCGAAGTGGCCGAGCACCACCAGGCCGGGCGGCGGGGCGGGGTCCCCGTCGTTCCCGTTCCCAGCAGTGCCGGGCAATCCGTCAGCACGCACGGGCATCCTCCTCGACGACAGGGCGGCCTAGTGTCGGACCGTGGACACCCGACCGAGGAGTGCGCTCATGACAGTCACGGGCAACGGCGCCGCCGGCGCTCCCATCCTGGACCCCGCCGGGCTCCGGCGGTACCGGGAGGGGTTCGAGGAGGACGGTTTCGCCGTCGTGCGCGGGCTCTTCGGGGCCGACGAGATCGAGCGGCTGTGCGGCGAGTTCGCGGCGCTGCACGCGGGCGGCCCGGTTCCCGGGCACTTCGAGCCGCGTGCGTCCGAGGCGGACGCGGATCCGCTGCGTGTCTGGCCTCGGGTGATGCACCCGCACGAGATCAACGGTCTCGCCCGGGACGTCCTGCTGGACGCCCGGCTGCGCACGGTACTGGAGGTGCTCCTCGGGGAGGAGGTCCTGGCCGCGCAGAGCATGTTCTACTTCAAGCCGCCGGGCGCCCGGGGCCAGGCGCTGCACCAGGACAACTTCTATCTGCGGGTGGAGCCGGGGACGTGCGTGGCGGCGTGGCTGGCGTGTGACGTGATCGACCGGGAGAACGGCGGGCTGGAGGTCGTGCCGGGCACGCACCGGATGGATGTGTTCTGCCCGGAGGAGGCGGACGAGGGGGTTTCCTTCGCCCGGGAGTACGTTCCGCCGCCGCCCGGGCTGGCGGCCGTGCCGGTGGACATGTCGCCGGGGGATGTTCTGTTCTTCAACGGCAGTCTGGTGCACGGGTCGCAGCCGAACCGTTCGGGTGATCGGTTCCGGCGGTCGTTCATCGGGCACTATGTGGGGCGGTCGGCGGAGCGGATCGGCCGGTTCTACCGGACGTTGTCGATGAGTGGGGCGCGGGTCGCTCTGCGGGAGAGTGAGGGGGCGGGGCCCTGCGGGACGGAGTTCTCGCCGCAAGGGCCTCACTGATCGCTCCGCGGTAAGCCCGTGGTTCGTCTGCTGCGCCGTTGTGGCTTGTCGCGCAGTTCCCCGCGCCCCTAAGAAAGCTCAGTGGCCGGCGATCGGATGTGCTGTGTAGGGACGCTCCAGCTCCTCGAGCTCCTTGTCTGTCAGCTCGAGTTCCACCGCGGCAACCGCGTCCTCCAAGTGCTGCGGCTTCGACGCTCCGACGATCGGGGCCGTCACCGTGGACTGGTGGAGCAGCCAGGCCAGGGCTACCTGGGCGCGGGGGACGTCGCGGTCGGCCGCGATGCGGGTGACGGCCTCGACGATGGTGCGGTCGCCCTCCTGGTACAGATTGCTGCCGAAGGTGTCGGTGGCGCTGCGCTCGGTCGTGGTGTCCCAGTCGCGGGTGAGGCGGCCGCGGGCGAGCGGGCTCCAGGGCAGTACGCCCACGCCCTGGTCCGCGCAGAGGGGCAGCATCTCGCGCTCCTCCTCGCGGTAGATGAGGTTGTAGTGGTTCTGCATGGAGACGAAGCGCGTCCAGCCGTTCAGGCGGGCCGTGTACTGGGCCTTGGAGAACTGCCAGGCGTACATCGAGCTGGCCCCGATGTAGCGGACCTTGCCGGCCTTGACGACGTCGTGCAGGGCCTCCATCGTCTCCTCGACGGGGGTGTGCGGGTCGAAGCGGTGGATCTGGTAGAGGTCGACGTAGTCGGTGCCGAGACGGGTCAGGCTCTGGTCGAGCTCGGTGAGGATCGCCTTGCGGGACAGTCCGCCGCCGTTCGGTCCGGGCCGCATCCGGCCGTGCACCTTCGTCGCGAGCACGATCTCGTCGCGGCGGGCGAAGTCGCGCAGGGCACGGCCGGTGATCTCCTCGCTGGTGCCGTCGGAGTAGACGTTGGCCGTGTCGAAGAAGTTGATCCCCGCTTCGACCGCCTGCCGGATCAGCGGGCGCGAGGCCTCTTCGTCGAGGGTCCATTCGTGACGGCCGCGGTCGGGCAGGCCGTAGGTCATGCACCCCAGACAGATCCGGGAGACGTCCAGGCCCGTCGAACCGAGCTTCACGTACTGCATCGTTGCTGCTCCTGCCTTCGGGAGGGGGTTTCAAGGGGAGCGTACGTGCTCGTGTGCGCTCGAAGGCAGGGTGCGCCGGACCGGCTGACGGGCCGTCATCGTTGCTGCCCCCAGGTGACCGCACGGCGTGGGAGCGGCGAGGCGGCCGGACTGCTGAAGCATCCTCGGCGCAGGTGACCGGCGCCCGGCCGGTCGACGGCGTAGGGGAGAAGGCGTGGCGGCACGACGGAGGACACTCAGGATCCTGACCGGGGCGGCCGCGGCGTCCCTCGCCCTGGTCTCGACAGCCTGGAGCCGGCCGGCCCCGCCCGGGCACGAGGTGCGGGCCCAGGCGCCGGCGGCCGAGGGACCGGCGACGCTGTGCGTACCCGCGGGCACCCTGCGCGGAACGGAGGGCGAGCGGGCCACCGTCAGCCTGTGCGCGGGCAGCGGCACCCCGGTGATGGCGGTGTCGGCCCCCGCGAACTGCGTCCGTCCCGGCACGTCCGCCCGGTACGCCTGTCTGACCTCCGGCACCTGGACGGCGAAACGCCAGGGCAGGACGGTCGCCTCCGGGACGCTGCCCGGTTCGCAGCCGTACCCCGGCCCGGGGACCTACGACGTCACGGCCACCGTGCACGTCCGCTCCACGCCGGGCGGTGTGGATCTGCGCGGCACGGTCCGGACCACGCTCACCCTGAGCGCGCCGAAGCAGCGGCCCACGCACCGCGTCGAGGTCGACCGGACCACCCTGCGTCGCGGGGCCACCACCACGCTGACGTACCGGGTGTACCGCGACAGCGAACAGGGCGACGGCAGTGCCCGCTTCGGGCTGATCGGCGAGGAGAGCAAGGGGGTGCGGATCAGCACGGCGGACGCCCGGTGCGTCAACCCGCTGATCGGACGGGCCCCCTCCGAGGCCAGGCTGACGCACTCCGTGGACTGTGCGCTGACCGACCTCCAGCCGGGCCGTCCGGCCACCGTTCGGGTCCAGGTCACCCAGGGGTCGGCCTGCTCGACGGTGGTCTCGAAGCTGGGCTACTGGATGCCGCGCGGGCAGGCGCTCTACACCGGCGGCATGGTGGAGGGTCCCACGGTCGGCTGCGGCTGACCGTCAGCCCCGTTCGACCAGGTCCAGTGCCCGCTCCCAGCCGAACTCCGGTCGCCGGCCGTCCTCGCCCGGCTCTCCGGTGTACGGCTCACCGAACCGCACGCCCATCCCCCGCAGCCGTTCGAGGCTGTCCCGGTAGGCGGGGTGGACGGCCAGGGCGTCGGCCACGCACGGCAGGACGGCGATCGGCACGCCGAGCCCCGCGACCTCGCACAGGGTGCCCAGCGCGAGGGTGTCGGCGATGCCGGCCGCCCACTTGTTGACGGTGTTGAAGGTGGCGGGCGCGAGGACCAGGGCGTCGGGCGCCGGGAACGGGCGGGGCTCGCCCGGGGTGCGCCATGCCGAGCGGATCGGGCGGCCCGTCTGGGCTTCGACGGCGGCGGTGTCGAAGAAGCCGTTCATGGCGACGGGCGTCGCGATGACGCCGACCTCCCAGTCCCGTTCCTGCGCGGCGGTGATCAGTTCGCTGACGTCCGCGGCGATTCCGGCGGCGCAGACGACGACGTAGAGGAAGGGCTTGCGGGCGGCCTGTTCGGTCATCCCGGAAACCCTAGCCACTCCCCCGGGTTCACCGGACCGGGAAGGTGCTTCCGCGCTCCGATTCCGGACGCGGGCCGAATACGCGGCGCTCCTTCTCCTCGATCGGCACGTCGTTGATGCTCGCCTCGCGGCGGGTCATCAGCCCGTGCTCGTCGAACTCCCACAGCTCGTTGCCGTAGGAGCGCCACCACTGTCCCCCGGCGTCCCGGCACTCGTACTGGAAGCGGACGGCGATGCGGTTGCCGTCGAAGGCCCAGAGGTCCTTGCGCAGCGCGTACTCCTGCTCGCGCTCCCACTTGCGGGTCAGGAACTCGACGATTTGGGCGCGGCCGGTGACGAAGGTGTCGCGGTTGCGCCAGACGGAGTCCTCCGAGTAGGCGAGGGCGACCTTGTGCGGGTCGCGGGTGTTCCAGGCGTCCTCGGCGGCCTGGACCTTCTGTGCGGCGCTCTCTCGGGTGAAGGGCGGCAGGGGCGGGCGGTCGGTCATCGAATCTCCCTGGTCACGGCGGAGAACGAGCGTTCTCCCGAGGGCTGCTACGGTAGGAGAACGCTCGTTCTCTCGTCAAGGAGTGGTGGCACATGGACAGCGCGGTGGCCCGGGAGCGGGCGCTGGACGCGGCCGAGGAGCTGTTCTACGGGCGGGGCGTGCAGTCCGTGGGGATGGACGACGTCCGCGGCACGTCCGGGGTCTCGCTCAAGCGGCTCTACCAGCTGTTCCCGGCGAAGGAGCAGCTGGTCGAGGCGTATCTGGAGCGGCGCGACGCGCGCTGGCGCGGGCAACTGGCCGAGTACGTCGGGCGGCACGGGGAGCCCCGGGAGCGGATCCTGGCCGTGTTCGACTGGCTCGGCGGGTGGTTCGGCGAGCCGGGCTTCCGCGGCTGCGCGTGGCTCAACGCCTACGGCGAGCTCGGCGCCACGTCAGCGCGCGTGGCCGGCCAAGTGCGGGCGCACAAGCGGGCGTTCCGGGACTACCTCGCCTCGCTCGTGGACGCGGCGGGGCTGCCCGGCACCCTGGCCGGGCAGCTGTTCCTGCTGGCCGAGGGTGCCATGGTCACGGCGGGTGTCACCAGGAGCGCCGAGCCCGCGGCCGAGGCGCGCGAGGCGGCCCGGCTGCTCCTGGAAACCGTGTGAGCCCGGGCTTCAGCTCACCCTCTCCGAGACGGTGATGGCGCTCACCGGGCAGGCCCGGGCCGCCTCCCGCACCAGCGGGCTGCCGCCGCCGTCCTCCTGGCCGGGCAGCAGGGCGCTGTAGCCGTCGTCGTCCTGGGTGAACACCTCCGGGGCGGTCAGGGCGCACTGGCCGGCGCCGATGCAGACGTCCGTGTCGATCTCGATGTCGATGTGCATGTGCGCAAGCCTCTTACCAGGTCACGGGGAGTTCCAGCATCCCCTGGATCGTGTCGCCCGGCTTGAAGGGGATCTCGTCGGCCGGGGCGGCCAGGCGCAGGTCGGGCAGCCTGGCGAAGAGGGTGTGCAGGGCGATCTCCAGCTCGGCGCGGGCGAGGTTCTGCCCGAGGCACTGGTGGATGCCGAAGCCGAACGCGACATGGTGGCGGGAGGGGCGATTCCAGTCGAGCGTGTCCGGGTCGGGGTAGACCGTCTCGTCGCGGTTGATGACGGAGGTCGCGAAGACCACGCCCTCGCCCTTCCTGATCGTCGTCCCGGCGACCTCGATGTCCTCGACGGCCAGCCGCAGCATGCCGTCCGCGATCGACAGCATCCGCATCAGCTCCTCCACCGCGGTCGGCAGCAGGCCCGGGTCCGCGCGCAGTTCGGCGAGCCGCTCGGGATGCTGGAGCAGGGTGAAGGTGCCGAGCGAGATCATGTTGGCGGTCGTCTCGTGGCCCGCGACCAGCAGGATGAGGGCCATGGCGATCAGGCCGTCGCGGTCGAGTGCGCCCTCGTCCGGCTGCCGGTGGACCAGGTCGTCCAGCAGACCGGTGCCTCGCTTCTGCTGCTTGCGGTCGATCAACTCGCCGAAGTAGTCCTCCAGCCGGTCGCGGGCGTCGAGGACGTCGGCGGTCTCCGGGCCGCGCAGCAGCCGCCGTGACTGGGTCTCGAAGAAGTCGTGGTCGGAGTACGGGACGCCGAGCAGGGCGCAGATCACCATGGACGGCACGGGCAGCGCGAAGGCGGTCACCAGGTCCGCGGGCGGGCCTTGGGCGATCATCGCGTCGAGCCGCTCGTCGACGATCTGCTGGATCCGTGGCCGGAGTTCGACGGCCCGTTTGAGGGTGAAGTCCCCGACGACCATGCGGCGCTGGGTGCGGTGCTCGGGGTCGTCGACGCCCAGCAGGGCCGTTCTGCGGTTCTGGATCCCGGCGAACCGCTTGGTCGGGGCGGGGAAGCCGGGCCGGTCGCGGTTGGACGACAGACGCGGGTCGGCCAGCAGCGCGCGGGCGATCGCGTGCCCGCTGACCAGCCAGGCCTCGCGGCCGTCGAAGAGCGAGATGCGGGTGAGGGGGCGCTCGGTGCGCAGCGCGTCGTAGGCGGCGGGCGGCTGGTAGGGGCAGGTCCGGCTCTGGGGGAAGACGACGGGTGCGGTCGTGTCCGTCATGAAGACCTCGCAGACGAGTAGTGCGTCGTGCCGATCATCATTAGATGCCCCGGGCACCTATAGAGCGACGCGAAGTTCGGCCAGATCGATGGCGGCTGCAAACATGGCCGGGGAAAGCCGTCTTCACGTTCGAAGGCCGGGGTCGGGGGTCCGTGGCGTGCGAACAGGTCCCTTGCCGAAAGCCGGGGGCCCCAGGAAGTCATGGCGGCGAGTCGAAAACCGGTTGTCGCCGCGGCGGGACAGGCCCCAGGATCCAGCCATGCCTACGCTCGAGGTCCTTCCGCCGTCGCTGCCGCTGTCCGCCGCCGCTCCTGCCGCGCGCCGACAGCAGCGGTCCGGCCGCCGTGGAGGGCCGACGCCGCCGCGGTCATGACGGCCGCGCTCCTGGCGGGGCTGCTCGCCGGGTACGGCATCGCCGTACCCGTGGGCGCGGTCGGGACCTACCTCGTCTCGCTCACCGCCCGCACATCCCTGCGTACCGGTGTCTGCGCGGCGCTGGGCGTCGCCACGGCCGACGGGCTGTACGCCCTCGCCGCCACACTCGGGGGCACGGCCCTGGCCGCCGCGCTGCGGCCGGTGCTCGGGCCGCTGCGCTGGGTCTGTGTCCTGGTGCTGCTCGGGCTGGCGGTGTGGGGCGCGGTCGGCGCCCTGCGCGAGTACCGGGGCCACCGGCTCGCCACGCGGACGGCCGCCGCTCCCCCGAGTCCGGCCCGGGCCTTCGCGGGGCTGCTCGGCATCACCCTGCTCAACCCCACCACCGTGATCTACTTCGCGGCGCTGGTGCTCGGCTCCCAGGCCGCGGGTCCGGCCGGGCGGGTGGAACAGGGCGTGTTCGTGCTGGCCGCCTTCGCCGCATCCGCCAGCTGGCAGGTGCTGCTCGCCGGGAGCGGTGCCCTGCTGGGCCGGGCGCTGACCGGTCACCGGGGCAGGCTGGCCACGGCGCTGGTGGCGAGCGGGGTGATGACGGCTCTGGCCGTCCGAATGGCGGTTTCTCCAGGATGATTCCCGGGGGTACCGGCGTTGAGGGAAGGTACCGGGTACCAGTCGGCCTCTGACACGACGATGGGACGGAATGCCATGCCTCTCGAAGGCGAGTACGAACCCAGCAAGACGCAGTGGGTGCGCAAGCAGGTGGAACTGTACGAGAGCTCCGGCGGTACGGAGGGGACGACGCTGCAGGGCTCCAAGATGCCGGTCGTCGTCCTGACCTCCCGGGGCGCCAAGAGCGGCAAGCTGCGCAAGACACCGGTGATGCGGGTGGAGCACGAGGGGCGTTATGCCGCCGTCGCCTCCCTCGGCGGTGCGCCCAAGCACCCGGTCTGGTACTTCAACCTCAAGGCCGACCCGCATGTGGAGCTCCAGGACGGGCCCCGGAAACAGGACATGACCGCCCGTGAGGTCACGGGCGAGGAGAAGTCCGAGTGGTGGGACCGGGCCGTCGCGGCGTATCCGGCCTACGCGGACTACCAGAAGAAGACGGACCGGGAGATTCCGCTGTTCGTGCTGGAGCCGGTAGAGGGCGGGTGACACCGAACCGCCCGCCCCAGCCCCCGGGGAATCCACCGGCAGAAAAGTTTCGTCCGGTGTGCATGAACCCCCGGCGGCGGGGCACGCGTGGTTCAGGCCCCGCCGCGTTCCCCCGTCGCGGCGGGGCTTTCTGCTGCCTCCCGGGCGCGGCGGTCCGTGACGTCGAGGAAGATCTGGTGCGCCTCGGGCACCGTCCGGGCGATGGAGCGCTTGATGCGCACGGCGACATCCTCGACATGCTCGCTGTCCAGGCCGGGCACCAGGTCGACCCGGGCGGCAACGAGGGCTGAGTCGAGGCCCGTCTTCATCGTGAACAGTGCCTCCACACTGTCGATCTCGGGCTGCGCCCGCAGCAGCGCATGGATCCGCCCGCTCGCCTCCGGGTCGGCCGCTTCGCCGATCAGCTGGTCGCGCGCGTCCCGGCCCAGCCGGAAGGCGACGTAGACCAGCAGCGCGCCGATCGCGAGCGAGGCGGACGCCTCCCACACCACCTGGCCGGTGACCATGTGCAGGGCCATGCCGGCCATGGCCAGCGTGACGCCCAGCACCGCGGTGCCATCCTCAGCGACGATCGTCCGCAGGGCCGGGTCGCGCAGCCCGGCGCGCGTGCCGCCCTGCCGGCGCACCTGGTACAGGGCGCGCAACAAGGAGCCGCCCTCCGCGAGGAGGGCGATGCCGAGCACGATCAGGCCGGCGACATAGCCGCTGAGCTTCTCCTCCGATCCGCTCGCCAGGGCCTCGAAGCCCTGGAAGAAGGAGAAGCAGCCGCCCATGACGAAGATCCCGACCGCCGCGAGGAGCGACCAGAAGAACCGCTCCTTGCCGTAGCCGAAGGGGTGACGCCGGTCGGCGGGGCGGCGGCTGCGGCGCAGGGCCGCCAGCAGGAAGACCTCGTTCAGGCTGTCGGCCACCGAGTGGGCCGCCTCCGACAGCAGGGCGGGTGATCCCGCGGCCAGGCCTCCGATGGCCTTGGCGACCGCGATCACCAGGTTGGCGCCGAGCGCCACCAGCACGGTGACGCGTGTCCTCCGATCAGTTCCTTCATGAGTCACCCACGCCGATTGCCCCGGTCGGCGGTGCTCACACCGTGCCGTCGGCGGAAAAAGGGGAACGCGTTCACCAGGGCACACGCACGGCAGACAGGGCACTCTCACGACGAGCGGGCCACACGTACGGCAAGGAGGTCACCCGCATGAGCCGCGACGACGGCGACGGCAACAGCGCCTACGGCAGGAGGTCGTTCAAACGGTCCAAGGCGCATTTCGCGGACCGGATCACGGCGGACGGCCGGGACGGCTGGCCGGTGGAGGCCGGCCGCTACCGTCTGGTCGTCAGCCGCGCCTGCCCATGGGCGAGCCGGTCGCTGGTCTCCCGGCGGCTGCTCGGCCTGGAGGACGCGCTGTCCCTGGCCGTCGCCGACCCGATCCAGGACGACCGAAGCTGGCGCTTCACGCTGGACGAGGACGGCCGCGACCCCGTTCTCGGCATCCGCTACCTCGGCGAGGCCTACGACCGGCGGGAGACCGACTACCCAGGCGGTGTCAGTGTGCCGGCGATCGTGGACGTGCCCAGCGGGAAGCTGGTCACCAACGACTACCAGCGGCTCACGCTCGACCTGGCGACCGAATGGACGGCCCTGCACCGGGAGGGCGCGCCCGACCTGTACCCGAAACCGCTGCGCGACGAGATCGACGCGGTGATGGCGGACGTCTACGAGGACGTCAACAACGGCGTGTACCGGGCGGGTTTCGCCACCGGCCAGAAGGAGTACGAGACCGCCTGCGCGGGCGTGTTCCGGCGGCTGGAGCTGCTCGCGCACCGACTCGAACGGCAGCGGTATCTCGTCGGCGACACCATCACCGAGGCGGACATCCGGCTGTTCACCACGCTGGTCCGCTTCGACGCCGTCTACCACGGCCACTTCAAGTGCAACCGCTGGAAACTGACGGAGAACCAGGTGCTGTGGGGGTACGTCCGCGACCTGTACCAGACGCCCGGGTTCGGCGACACCGTCGACTTCGACCACATCAAGCGCCACTACTACCAGGTGCACACCGGCATCAATCCGACCCAGGTCGTGCCGCTGGGGCCGGACCTGTCCGGCTGGCTGACCCCGCACCACCGTGAGGAGCTGGGCGGCCGGCCGTTCGGTGACGGCACGCCGCCGGGGCCGGTCCGCGCCGAGGAGCGGGTCCCGGCCGCGCACACCCCCTGAACACTCCTACCCACCCCCTGAGCGAACAAGGAGATCCCCGTGGCCAAGAAGAAGAAAATGCCCCTCGCCTACCAGCCCCTCGGGTTCGTGCTGGGCTGGTCGAGCGGCTGGCTGGCCGGGCTCGCCTTCCGCAAGACGTGGATGGCGATCCGGCACGAGGAGGACGCGCCCGACGCGCTGGACCGGGACCGCGGCTGGGGCGAGATCCTGCTGGCCGCAGCGGTCCAGGGCGCCATCTTCGCCGTGGTGCGCAGCGCCGTGGACCGCGCGGGCGCCAAGGCCATCGAGCGTTCGACCGGCACGTGGCCGGCTGACGAGAAGGGCGGCAGGGACTGACAGAAGGCCCCTGTCTCACCAGGCCCCGCCCAGCATGTACCGCGGGCGGGGCCGGTGCGTGCCGGGCGTGCGCTCAGCCGTCGACCTTGATCGTCTTCATGGTGAGGTGGGACTCGAGGCGCAGCACGGCGGGCAGGCCGCTGAGCCTGCCCATCATGAAGGCCTCGTAGGCGGCGTGGTCGGCGACGGCGACGCGGAGGAAGTAGTCGGGGCGTCCGTACATCCGCCGGAACTCGACGACCTCCTCGTAGGAGGCCACAGTGGTCTCGAACTCCTCGACGGTCCTGCGGTCCTGGGCGTAGATCTCGACGTCGAGGAGCACTTCGAGCTCGCGGCCCAGCGCTCCGGGGTCGATGACGGCCCGGTAGCCGGCGATGACGCCGCTCTCTTCCAGGCGTTTGACCCGGCGCAGGCAGGGGGGCGGCGTCAGCCCCACCCGCTTGGCGAGCTCGACGTTCGACAGCCGCCCGTCCTGACGCAGATGGAACAGAATTTCTCGATCCACGGCATCGAGGCCACTTTCATTGCTCATATGGACATCATAGAGCCATCATCGGCAACCATATGAGGCGCATACATTTCTAAAATGTCGACATGCGAATAAGCCCTGCGGCGCGGGCCGCTTTCCAGGACTGTGCCTCCGTGGGCCTCGGGATGGTGCCGCTCGGTCTCGCCTTCGGGGCGCTCGTGGTCCAGTCGGGGCTCGACTGGTGGTGGGCAGGGCTGTCCGCGGCGGTGGTCTACGGCGGTTCGTTCGAGTTCCTGCTGATCGGCATGGTCGTGGCCGCCGCGCCGCTGGTGTCCATCGCCCTGGCCGCCTTCCTGGTGCAGGCACGGCACGTCTTCTACGCGCTGTCCTTTCCCCTGCACCGCGTGCGGGGCCGGCTCGCCAGGACGTACAGCACCTTCGCCCTCACCGACGAGGCGTACGCGCTGACCGCGAGCGAGCAGGCCCGCGGCTGGTCCGGCCCGCGCATCCTGTGGCTGCAGTTCTTCATGCACCTGTACTGGGCCGGCAGCGCGACCGCCGGGGCCCTGCTCGGCTCCCTCATCCCGGACAGTGTCACCGGCCTGGACTTCGCCCTGACCGCCCTGTTCGTCGTTCTCGCTCTCGACGCGGTCCGTGACCTGCGGGGCGACCTGCCGACCCCCGTGCTCGCCCTGCTCTGCGCCCTGGGCGCCCGCCTGCTCTTCCCGGGTCAGCTGCTGCCGGCGGCCTTCGCCCTGTTCACCGCCGGTCTCCTGGCACGCCGGCTCGCCGACCGGAGGAAGCCCGCCCATGTCTGACACCTACGCCGTCGTCGCGGTCCTCGTCACCGCAGCCGTGACCTGGTCCCTGCGCGCCCTGCCGTTCGCCGCCCTGGCTCCGCTGCGGGCCAGCGACACCGTGCGGTACCTCAGCGACCGTATGCCCGCCGGGGTGATGGTGATCCTGGTGGTCTACTGCCTGCGCGATCTGCCGGTCACCGAGTCGCGCGCCGTGGCCCCGTCGGCCGCCCTGGCCGTCACCGTCGGCCTGCACCTGTGGCTCCGCAACGCCCTGCTGAGCATCCTCGCCGGCACGGCCGTCCATGTAGCCCTGGCCAGCGCGGTCTTCACCCACTGACGCCCCTCGCCCGAAAGGCACGTGCCCCTTGCACATCGACTGCTACTACGAACCCGTCGACACACACCGCTTCAAGCCCACCGCCCACGCGAGCGGCGCGTGGGACCCGGACGAGCAGCACTTCAGCCCGCTCGCCGGCCCCATGGTCCACGCCGTCGACCGCTATCTGGCCGGACGGCCGGACAGCGGCCTGACGCTGTCCCGGATCAGCTTCGACATCCTCGGCCGGCTCGCCCTGGACGAATGCGAGATTCGGGTGGAGACCTCCGGCCGGGCCGCACCATCGAACTCCTCGAAGCGGTCGCGCTCATCGCCGGCCGTCCCGTCGTGCGGGCCCTCGCCTGGCTCCTCGCCGACCGCGACACCAGGGAGGTCGGGGGTGACACCGCGGACACGCTCACCCCGCCCGAGACGCTCGCACCTTGGCCGCTGACCTCCGTGTGGCCCGGCGGATACATCGCCTCCCTGGACGTCCGCCCGGTCGCGCCCCCGCGGCCGGGCCGCACGACGGCCTGGGTCTCCACCCGGGTCGGCCTGGTGGCCGGACAGGCCGTGAGCCCTCTCGCGTCCTACATCGCGCTCGTCGACACCGCCAACGGCATAGCGGTACGTCAACCGCCCACCGCCTGGATGTATCCCAACGTCGACCTCACCCTGCATCTCCACCGCCGGCCGGAAGGCCGCTGGACGGGGCTCGACACCACCGTCGCCTTCGGCCCGACCGGCCAGGGCGTCACCAGCACCGTCCTGCACGACCTCACCGGCCCCGTCGGACACGCCCAGCAGATCCTCACTCTCCGGCCCCTGCCGGCGACCGGCTGAACGGCGTCCGGGGAACGCGGCGCTCAGCCCTGTTTGGGTGCGGTCGGCGCAGTGCGCCGCAGGGTGAAGGAGTGGCCCGCCGGGTCGGCGTAGCCGCGTTCCTCCAGGGGGCCCGAGGCCTCCTTGGCCTCCAGGGGGCGACCGCCCAGGCTGATGACCCGGCGTTCCACCGCGTCGAGGTCGTCCACCACGAACTCCAGATGGGCCTGGAGGGAGTTCTCGGGGCGCGGCCAGCTGGGCGGGGTGGCGTTGACGTCCCGGCGCAGGGCGATCCGGAAGCCGTCGGCGCTCTTGATCTCCACCCGGTTGGCCGTCGCGTCCGACTCCTCCCCTTCCAGCAACTCCTTGTAGAACACGGCGAGCTTCTCGGGCTCGGCGCAGTCGAGCACCAGGACACCCGCTTTCACCAGGGCCATGTCTCCTCCGCAGGATTCCGGCCGTGGGGCGTGCTGCCCCGCGGCCTCGTACCTTGCGGTTATCCCGGTACGGCCGATTCAGTCGGCCGTCAACCACCGTCCGTCGCGCATGAGTTCACGGCCGTCCAGTTCGTCGGCCTCCCGCCAGGCCTGCACCCGCCGGGGTACGACGCGGAAGTAGAGGTACGGCGTGGCCAGCCGACGGGGATCGAACCCGGTCTTGGCGGCGAAGAGTTCGGCGTCCTGCTCCGTCAGCTCGCCGGGCTGGACGGTCTCGACGGTCCCCTCGACGAGGACGACGTCACGGGTCGGCCCGATGCCCACCCGGGCGCGGCCGGTCGCGGTCAGGTTCCGTCCGGTGGGGCTCGACGCGGGGGTGGCGAACAGCAGATACGAGCCGTTCCAGAGGAAGGACAGCGGGACGAGGTGCGGGGTCCCCGACGCGGTGCCTGCCGTGGCGACCCAGGCGTCCACGTCGTGGTCCAGTCGGTGCAGGGTGTCCTTCTTGCGCTGCTCAGCGCCGCGTACGGGTGCGGACGTCATCGTCGGTGCGCCTCCTGAAGAGTCGTCAGAACGGACGAGGTCCAGTGTGACGCCACGAGGCCGGGGAGGCCCGGCGTACGGGCCGAGCCGGGTGAGGGACGAGGGAGTATACGCAGCTCAAGCGCTTTCCGCAGTAACCGAGATCACGGCAGGGTCACGGAATGGCTTATTCCCGCCTTGGGCAGTCTCGTACCGCTTCTCGGTTCAACATTCGGACTGCGAAGCCGAGTTCGAGTGTGCGGCCGGTCAAGACACCGTCCGCTCGCAGGGGCCGGGGGGCTCTGCGGTCCGTCTCCCGAAAGGAAGCACATGCCTCAGGACGTCCGGTTCGACCTCCCCTTCGACACCCCGGTCAGCGAGCATCTGGAGTACGCCCGTGCGCGCCATCTGCGCTGGGTGTGGGAGATGCGCCTGGTCCGCAGCCGGGACGGGTTCGAGGAATACAAGTCCTGGGATCTGCCCCAAGCCGCCGCCCGCACCTATCCGCACGCGTCGGCGGACGACCTGGTCGTCCTGATGAACTGGTTCTCGCTGGCCTTTCTCTTCGATGACCAGTTCGACGCCAGTCAGCCCGACCGCGCCGACCGCATAGCCGAGGTCGCACGGGAACTGATCGTCACTCCCCTGCGGCCGGCCGGCAGTCCCCCGCGAGTCGTCTGCCCGATCACTCTCGCCTGGGCCGAGGTGTGGAACCATCTCTCACATGGCATGTCCTTGACATGGCAGACCCGTTTCGCCGCCTCGTGGGGACGGTTCCTGGTCGCGCACTGCGAGGAGGTCGACCTGGCCGCCCGGGGCCTGGAGGGCACGCTGGCACTCGACGAGTACGCCGTGTTCCGGCGTCGTACGGTCGGCATCCACCACAGCATCGACGCGGGCGAGCGCAGCCGGGGCTTCGAGGTGCCGGCCCAGGCGATGGCGCATCCGGTGATGGAGCGGATGCGTGATCTGGCCGCCGACACCATCGGGTTCATGAACGACATCCACTCCCTCGAGCGGGAGAAGCGCCGCGGCGACGGCCACAATCTCGTCGCCGTGCTGCGCCGGGAGCGGGGCTGCTCCTGGCAGGAGGCCACCGACACGGTGTACCGGATGACGAAGGACTGCCTCGACGAGTACCTCGAACTCCAGGCGCGCGTCCCGCAGATGTGCGACGAGCTCCGGCTCGACGACGCGCAGCGGGAACGGGTGCGGATGGGTGTGGAGGCCATCCAGCACTGGATCAACGGCAACTACGAGTGGGCGCTCACCACCGGCCGCTACGCCGCGGCGAAGAAGGGCCCGGTGGCCACCGCCGAGCAGGCCGGGCGGGGCTCGGTGGACGACCTGCTGACCGTGTGACCACGTGCTGGTGCCCGGCCGGAGGGCCGGGCACCACCGCTACACGGCGAACTCGACCGGCAGGCTGTCCAGCCGGGACTCCCACGTGGAGGCGGTCGAGGTGAGCTCCTCCGGCGGTGCGGCCAGGCTCAGGCCCGGCAGACGGTGCAGCAGGACGTCCACGGCGATCGCGATGATGGACTGTCCGATGCTCTGCCCGGGGCACTCGTGCGGACCGGAACTGAACGCCAGGTGGGCCTGGTTGCCCTGCACCGAGACGCCGATGTCCGGCCGGATGTCCGGGTCGACATTGCCCGCCGCGAGGCCCAGCACCAGCAGGTCGCCCTCCTGGATCTGGTGGCCGCCGAGTTCCAGGTCGCCGGCCGCGAACCGGCCCGGCAGCACGGCCAGCGGCGGGCTGTTCCACATGACCTCCTCCACCACGGCGGAGATGTTCAGCTGCCCGCTGATCAGTCCGGAGAGCCGGGCGGTGTCGGTGAGGATCAACTGGAGGACCCGGGCCAGCAGATTGCTGGTGGTGGTGTGCGCTGCGATCAGCACGAGACGCAGATGGCTGACCACCTCCTCCTCGTCGAGCCCGGCCGCGTGCTCCAGCAGGGCGGTGGTGAGGTCGCCGCCGGGTTCGGACTTCTTGCGCTCGGCCAGGTCGCCGAGGATCACCATGATGCGTTCGTTGTGCGCGAGGGCGTCCTCACCGCCCTTGAGGACCTGCGCGCAGGACTCGACCAGGTCCCGGCCCTCCGCCTCGGGGAGCCCGAGGATACGGGAGAGGACGAGCATCGGCAGGTACTCGGCGTAGTCCTTCACCAGGTCGGCGTGCCCGGTGTCGGCGAACGCGTCGATCTGCTTGTTCGCGATGCGCGTCGCGTGACGCCGGATGCCCCGGACCGCGGCGGCCTGGAGTCCGTCGGTGACGGCGGCCCGCAGCCTGCGGTGCGGATCACCGTCCTGGGACACGCAGTCCGGCCGCCAGCCGAGCATCGGGATGAGCGGCGAGGTCTCCGCCACGCGCCCCTCCGCCCAGTCCCGCCAGATGCGCGCGTCCCGGCTGAACTGGCGGGGGTTGTCGAGCACCCGCCGGTTGTCGCGGTAGCCGAGGACCAGCCAGGCGGGCACATCGCCTTCGAGCAGGACGGGTGCGACCGAGCCGTGTTCTTTGCGCAGCCGCTCGTAGATGCCCACCGGGTCGGTCGCCGCCTCCGGCCCGTACAGCCGGGCCGGATCGGACCCGTGATGGGCGACGGGGCAGCCGCTCGGGACCTGAACGGCGTTTTCGGTCGAGTCGTTCATCGGGGCTCCAGGGCCACGGCCGAGCGTTCCTTCAGGTGGTGGATCAGGGCGACGAGGACGTCCCGGCTGGAGGCCCGGTCGCGGGCGTCGAAGGCGATGACCGGGGTGTGCTCGGGGATGTCCAGGGCGTCCCGGATCTCCTCGACCGGGTAGTTGTTGGAGTCGGGGAAGACGTTCAGGGCGACGACGAAGGGAACCTCCTGCCGCTCCATCTCCTCGATCGCCCGGAAACTGGACTCCAGTCGGCGGGTGTCCACCAGGACGATCGCGCCGAGCGCGCCCTTGAACAGCCCGTTCCACAGGAACCAGAAGCGCTCCTGACCCGGCGTGCCGAACAGGTACAGCACCAGGCTCTCGTTGATGCCGATCTTGCCGAAGTCCAGGCTGACGGTGGTCTGGGTCTTGTCGGCGACGCCGATGAGACGGTCGACGTCGGCAGTGGCCTGGGTGAGGGTCTCCTCGGTGGTGAGCGGCTTGATGTCGCTGACCGACCGGACCATCGTGGTCTTCCCGGTGCCGAACCCGCCGGCGATCATCACCTTCACCGAGCGGGCGTCACCGCCCGCCCGCCCTCCGGGTTGGTCAAAGCCTTTCAAGTCCACTGAGTACCTCCTCAAGGAGCGCGAGGTCGGGCCCGCGGCCGGCTTCGTGTGCCGGGATGGGGTTACGGGCTTCGACGCGACCTGCGACGAGCAGGTCCGACAGCAGCACTGCGAGAATGTTGAAGGGCAGCCCGAGGTGAGCGCCGAGTTCGGCGACCGACAGCGGATCGCGGCACCGGCGGAGAATCTCCTCGTGCTCGTGCTGCATGCCCGGTAACGGGGCGGCGCGGGCGACGACGAGCGTCGCCACGTCGAGACTCGACGCCGAACCGCCCGGTCCGCTGCGACCGCCGGTGAGGACGTAGTAGCGCTCGAGACCGGACGGGTCCGACGGCCTGCGGGGAGCACTCATCCAGAGTGCTCCTCCAGGCGCGGAGTGGTGCCGAGGAGCTCACCCATCCTGCGGGCCAGGTCTCTCATCTGGTGCCCGAGCAGGCCCTGGTCGAGGCCTTCCCTGGCAAGGACACCGAGGTACGTCTCCACACCGGCGCGGACCACGAAGAGGTGCCCGCCGTCGACTTCGATCATCGCGAGGCGCAGCTGCCCGGCGTACTTGGGGAACTGCTCGGCGACCGGCTGGGCGAGGGCCTGCAGGCCGGCCACCACGGCGGCGAAGCGGTCGACGTCGTCGGGGTCTTCGGCGCCGTAGGAGGTGATGGCCTTGCCGTCGCTGGAGGCCACGAGGGCGAAGCGGATCTCCTGGATGCTCTCGACGAGATCGCGGAGCGCCCAGCTCACATCTGTTCCTTGTTGCGTCATGAGGACTAGTCGCTCTCTTCGGTGCGGTGCGCGGTGGACTCGCGTCCGGCGGCGGTGTCGCGGTCGCCGTGCGCCAGGGACGCCTCTTCGGCGTCGCGTCCGGCGGTGGCGAAGGCGGCGAGACCGGAGAACGAGGCGTCCGGCGGAATGGCGGAGACGGTGCTCCGGTCCGTCCGCTCGGCCTCCCGGGGCTCGGCCGCCTCGTTCCGCTTGCTGCGGCGCCGGGGCAGTCCGCCGGGTGTGGTCTCCGCGGCCTCGGCCGGGGCGTCCGGTGCCGGTGCGGTGGCCCGCTCGCGGGCCGGGGCGGCCGTCGCGGTGCGGACCTCCGGTGTGGGCGCGGCCGGTGCGGCGGCTGCGGGCAGCGGGCTGAAGTACTTGTGCGGAACCACGACCACCACGGAGGTGCCGAGCCACGGGGAGTCCGCGAAGGTGACGCGGATGCCGTAGCGACGGGCGAGGGCTCCGACGACGCGCAGACCGATGTTCGCGTCCTCGGTGATGCCGCCGAGGCCCGCTCCGGGAGCGGTGCCCGCGAGGGCGTGCTCGGCTTCGCGCTTCTTCTCCTCGCTCAGGCCCTTGCCGGAGTCCTGGATCTCGATGCCGACGCCGTTGGGCACTTCCTTGCCGGAGATGAGCACTGGCTCGGTGGGCGGCGAGTAGCGGGCCGCGTTGTCGAGAAGGTGAGCGAAGATCAGCGTGAGGTGGTCCACGAGACCGCCGTCGACGCCGAGTTCGGGCAGGTGGCGGACCTGGATCCGGTGGAAATCCTTGATCCGGCCGATGCCGCCGCGCGCCACGCTGAGCAGCCGCTGCGGCTCCTGCCACTGCCGGCCGGGCCGGTCCGAGCCGCCGAGCACGCCGATGCTGGCGGCGAGACAGTCGGCGGGGCCGATCTCCTGGTCGAGCTCCATCAGGCCCCGGGCGACGGCCGGCAGCCTGCCGTGCTCGCCCTGCATCTCGTGCAGCCGGCCACGGAGTTTGCTGGTCAGCACGTGGATGCGGTTGCCGATGCTGATGACGGCCTGTTCGGCCGAGGTGGAGCGGTCGAACTCCGACTCGAGGCCGATCAGGGCGGTACGCAGCACCTTGCGCAGCTCGGCCTGGAGGTCGGAACTGACCTTGGCGCACTGGTTGACGGTCGGCAGGACGTCGTCGATGGCGTCACCGGAGCGCAGCGCCTCCATCGCGGAGGGCAGTTGCTCGTCGGCGAGCCGGGCGACCGCGGCGAGCTGGTGGGAGAGCTGTTCCTGCCAGACCTCGGCCTGGTCGGCGAGCTGGGCCTCGTAGGACGTGGCCTGCTCGGTCAGCCGTTCCTCGTAGGCCCGGGAGGTGTCGGAGAGCTGCGTCTCGTACGTGGCGCTCTGGTCGGCCAGGCGGCGCTCGTAGGTCGCGTTCTGCTCGGTGAGCTGGGACTCCAGGGTGGCGCGTTCGGCGGAGAACTTCCGTTCCAGGCCCGCCACGTGCTGCTGCCACTGCTGGTTGTGCTCGGCCTGCGTGGTGCGGAAGGAGTTCTCCGCCTTGTGCAGGTGTGCCCGGGTGCGCAGCAGCAGGCGTACGCACACGGCACTGGCCGCCGTCGCCGCGAGACCGGCGACGGCCGCGGTTATTCGCTCCGAGCTCATGAAGGTGGCGGCAACGGTCCCGCCTCCCAAGCTCAGCGGCATCAACCACCAGCTGTACCAGGCGACAGGGGCCCGCGCCGCCGGTGGCGGAGTGGCGAGTTCCATCTGCATCCTTCGAACAAACACGATCGAACAGGGGGGGGTGTGGATCGCACTCATGAGTACGCACCGCGAGTCGACCGGACGCGATCGCGTCAACTCGCAGCGCCGATCGGAACCTTATCGGGTTTAGAGCCGAAAGGATCAAACTCGTCACCCTGCGGACGTGAGGGTTCCGTCACGCTCTGACAGAAGGAAACAGGTCGACAAATGTCCATGCCAGCCTGCCCAGTTGACCCGTGAACGACCGCACGCGACCGTCGGGCGGGTCAGCGGGCGGTCTGGAAGGTGCGGCGGTATGCCTGCGGGGACACCCCGATCGCCGCGTGGAGATGCTGGCGCAGGGACGCGCCCGTCGCGAAGCCGACCCGGCCGGCGATCTGATCCACCGTGAGGTCGCTGGACTCCAGCAGGTGCTGGGCCCTGGCCACGCGCTGCTGGATGAGCCAGCGGCCGGGGCTGAGGCCCACCTCGTCGTGGAAGCGGCGGGCGAAGGTGCGCTGGCTCATCCGGGCGTGGCCGGCGAGGTCGGCCAGGGTGAGCGGTTCGCCGAGGCGCTCCAGGATCCAGGAGCGGGTGGCCGCGGTGCTCGCGGCGCCCTGTTCGGGGACGGGCTGTTCGATGTACTGGGCCTGACCGCCGTCCCGGAACGGGGGGACCACGCAGCGGCGGGCGACGGTGTTGGCCAGCCGGCTGCCGTGGTCCTTGCGGACCAGGTGCAGGCAGATGTCCACACCGGAGGCGGCTCCTGCGGAGGTGAGGAAGGGGTGGTCGTCGACGAACAGCACGTCCGGGTCGAGGTCGACGAGCGGGAACATCCGCCGGAACCGGTCGGCGACCTGCCAGTGGGTGGTCGCCCTGCGCCCGTCGAGGAGCCCGGCGGCGGCGAGGACGAAGGCGCCCGTGCAGATGGACACGATGCGGGTCCCCGGCCGGATGAGCGCGAGGGCGGCCAGGACGTCGCCCGGCACCCCGTCGGTGAGGTGGGCGGGCGCGACGGGCGCGATCACCACCGTGCCGGCCGTGGCCAGGACCTCGGGCCCGTGCTCCACGGTGACGCCGAAGTCCGCGTTGGTGCGCACCGGACCGCCGTCGACCG
Source organism: Streptomyces sp. NPDC055506 (assembly GCF_053643595.1). Classification (NCBI taxonomy): domain Bacteria; kingdom Bacillati; phylum Actinomycetota; class Actinomycetes; order Kitasatosporales; family Streptomycetaceae; genus Streptomyces; species Streptomyces sp. NPDC055506. The sequence goes on from NZ_JBSHKH010000004.1 coordinate 69,835, forward strand.
AGCAGGTCAGCACCTCGTACCGCCCGTCGGCCGCGCCGAGGATCCGGCTGGGGATGCCCAGCTCGAAGGGGTACACCCCGTCCAGGGCCAGGACCACCACTCGTTCGCGTCGCATGGCACGATCCTATCGAAGGTTGGCAATCTTGCCATTGGCGAGCGGTACGCGAACCGGCACGCTTGATCACCATGAGCACACAGAACACGATGCGAGCCATCAGCCAGAATGCCCTCGGCGGTCCCGAGGTCCTCGAGGAAGTCGAAGTCGAGCGCCCGGCACCCGGGCCGAACCAGGTGCTGGTCCGGGTGCGGGCCGCCGGGGTCAATCCGACCGACTGGAAGCACCGCGCGACCGGCGGCTTCCTGGGCGAGCCGCCCTTCGTCCTCGGCTGGGACGTCTCCGGGGCGGTGGAGGCGGTCGGCATCGGCGTCGTGGCCTTCGCGCCCGGCGACGAGGTCTTCGGCATGCTGCCGTATCCGTACGGGCACGGCTCGCACGCGGAGTACGTCATCGCTCCGGTCCGCGCCCTCACCCACAAGCCGGCCGGTATCGACCACGTCCAGGCGGGAGCGCTGCCGCTGGTCTCGCTCACCGCGTGGCAGGCGCTGGTCGAGCACGCGGACCTGCGGTCCGGGCAGCGGGTGCTGATCCACGCCGCCGCGGGCGGGGTCGGGCATGTGGCGGTGCAGATCGCCAAGGCGCGGGGCGCGTATGTGATCGGCACCGCGAGCGCGGGCAAGCACGAGTTCCTGCGCGGGATCGGCGTGGACGAGACGGTGGACTACCGGGAGACGGACTTCACCGAGGCCGTGAAGGACGTCGACGTCGTCCTGGACACGATCGGCGGCGACAACGCCCTGCGCTCACTGCGGGTCCTGCGCCCCGGCGGCGTCGTGGTCTCGATCCTCCCGGGCGGCTCGGACGAGTTCTACGAGGAGGCCGAGCGGCTCGGGGTACGGGGGCTGCGCATGCTCGTGGACGCCGACCGCGGTGGCATGGAGGCGATCGCGGAACTCGCCGGGACGGGCAAGCTGCGCGCCACGATCGCCGACACCTTCCCGCTGTCCGCCGCCGCGCAGGCGCACGCCTCGGGCGACACGGGCCGGACGACGGGGAAGCTGGTGCTGGTGAACGACTGAGCGGTGCGGCCGGGCGGTCTGTTTCTGGTCTGCCCGGCCCGGCGCTGTCCGGGATCACCAGGGCCGTAGCAGCGTACGACGGCCGACGCACAGGACGGCGGCGCGGGGCCGGCCCCGGCTCCGGGACCCACCCCGCGCCGTGCCGCCGATCGACAACCGGCCGGCGGGGCCTCCGGGCCGACCGCCCAGCGCAGCCGAAGCGTCAGAACGTCAGCACCGGCTTGATGGTCTTGCCCGACTTCATGTCCTGGACCGCCCGGTCGATGTCCCCGAAGGGATACGCGCTGATCAGGCGGTGCAGTGGCAGGCGCCCCTCCTTCACCAGGCGGACCAGCGCGGGGATCATCGTCTGGGTCTCGCTGTCTCCGAGGGTGAGACCGACGATCCGCTTGCCGCCGAGCAGGCCGTTGACGTCCAGGGCGACCTCGGTGCCGAAGGGCGGGGCGCCGACCACGACCAGGGTGCCGCGGGCGGCGAGCGCGTCGACGCCCTGGCGCAGGACGCCGACGTTGCCCGTGGTCTCCACGACACCGTCCGCACCCTGGCCGCCCGTGATGCCGGCGAGGGCCTCGGCGAGGTCTTCTCGGCTCGTGTCGACCGTGTGCGTGGCGCCCAGCTCCGTGGCCAGGGAGAGGCGTTCGGCGACGCGGTCGACGGCGACGATCCTGGTGGCCGGGGTGAGGGCCGCCGCCATCACGGCCGACAGGCCGACCGCTCCGGCGCCCAGGACGACGACCGTACTGCCCGTGTCCGGCTTCAGCACGTTCCAGACGGCTCCGACGCCCGTCTGCACACCGCAGCCCAGCGGGGCGATCGACTCCAGCGGCACCTCCGGGTCGACCTTGACCAGGCTGCGCTCGTCGGCCAGGGCCCGCTCGGCGAAGGAGGACTGGCCGAAGAAGTGGCCGCCCAGGGCCGCGCCGTCCCGGCTGATGGTGTTCGAGCCGTCGGCGCGGCTGCCGCCGAGCAGGTTCAGCGGCAGCCAGGTCGCGCAGTACGCGGGGTGCCCGCCGCGGCAGTTGCGGCAGTCGCCGCAGGAGGTGAAGGAGAGCAGGACGTGGTCGCCGGGCGCCACACCGGTGACGGCGGGGCCGACGGCCTCGACGACGCCCGCGCCCTCGTGGCCGAGGACCCCGGGCAGCGGGAAGGGCAGTCCGCCGCTCGCCACCCCGAGGTCGGTGTGGCACAGGCCGGTGGCGACCATGCGGACCAGCGCTTCGCGCGGGCCGGGTTCGTCGAGGACGACGTCGGAGAGGGTGAAGGGCGCGCCGCCGGACTCGACGACCGCGGCACGGGTGGTGGTGGGCATCGCAATGGCTCCTTGACGGTGTCTCAGTCGAGCGAGACGACGACGGACTTGACCTTGGTGTAACCGGCGAGGGCCTCGGGCCCGTACTCACGGCCGTAGCCGGAGTCCTTCACACCGCCGAAGGGCACGGCGGGGTCGAGCATCGCCCAGTCGTTGATCCAGACGATCCCGGCCTGCAGCCGGTCGGCGACCCGGTGGGCCCGGGCGAGGTGGCTGGTCTGGACGCCCGAGGCCAGGCCGTAGGGCGTGGAGTTGGCGAGGGCGACGGCCTCGTCCTCGTCGTCGAAGGGCTGCACGGTGAGGACCGGGCCGAAGATCTCCTCCTGGATCACACGGGAGTCGTTCGACAGGTCGGCGATGACGGTGGGCTTGTAGTAGTAGCCGCCGTCGAGGTCGAGCCGCTCGCCGCCGCAGACGACGCGGGCGCCCTCCTTGCGGGCCAGGGCGACGTACTCCTCGACCTTCTTCAGGTGCTTCTCGGCCGCCATCGGGCCGATGACGGTGGCCGGGTCGCGCGGGTCGCCGATCGGCACGCCGGGGACGGCCTCGGCGAGGATGCCGAGCAGCGTCGGGTACACCGAGCGAGCCACCAGCAGGCGCGGGCCGCCCATGCAGAACTGGCCGGTGTTGAAGACGAAGCCCTTGATGACCGCGCCCACCGCCTTCTCCAGGTCGGCGTCCTCGAAGACGATGTGGGCGGCGTTCCCGCCCAGCTCCATGGTGACGGGCTTGAGCGCCTCGCCGGCGACGCTCGCCACATGCCGGCCGATCGCGGTGGAGCCGGTGAAGGCGACCTTGTCGACGCCGCGGTGGCGCAGCAGTGCTTCACCGGCCACGGGGCCGCTGCCGGTCACGACGTTGACCACGCCGTCCGGTACGCCCGCCTCCTGGAGGAGCCGGGCCATGTACAGGGCGCTGAGCGGGGTCTCGTCGGCGGGCTTGTGGACGACGGTGTTGCCGGCCGCGAGCGCGGGGGCGAGCTTGGAGCCGGCGAGGATCAGCGGGAAGTTGAACGGGGTGATCGCGGCGACCACCCCGAGCGGCTCGCGCCGGGTGTAGGCGAGGGCGTTCAGGGGGGTGTCGCGCAGGGCGCCGTCCTGGCTCTGGGCGAGGTTGGCGTAGTACTCGTAGTCGTTGGCCGCGTTCGTCACGTCGACCGCGCCGCACAGCGTGACCGGCTTGCCGACGTCGAGGCTCTCCAGGGCGGCCAGCTCGTCGGCGTTCTCGCGGATCAGCTGGGCGACGCGGTGCAGCACCCGGCCCCGCTCGCGGCCGCTCAGTCCGGACCAGGCGCCGTCGTCGTAGGCCTCGCGGGCTGCGCGTACGGCCGCGTCGACATCGGCGGGGCCCGCCTCCGCGACGGTGGTGACGACCGTGCCCCGGGACGGGTCGACCACCTCGGTACGCGCCCCGTCGGCGGCCTCGCGCCACCGGCCCCCGATGAACAGCTGCCCGGGTTCCCTCTCGAAGGTGGTCATCGCCGCTCCCCAGCGTCGTCGCCAAGTTTTCAACAAACAGGATTCCTGTTGGTTCGCAGTCTCTTTACAGACAGGTTTCCTGTCAATGCTCTAGCCTGCATCCATGCTCGACACACAGGTGACCAAGGCACCCCCTTCCCTGCTCTACATGGTCAAGCAGGTGGAGCTCGTCGTGCGCTCCCACCTGGACGAGCTGGTCAGGCCCTCCGGGATCACCGCTCTTCAGTACACCGCGCTGACCGTCCTGGAGCGACACGACGGACTGTCGGCGGCCCAGCTGGCGCGCGACTCCTTCGTCACCGCGCAGTCCATCGCCGATCTCGTCCGCTCACTGGAGGGTCGTGGGCTGGTGCGCCGGGAGCGCAACCCCCGCAACCGCCGGGAGCTGCTGATCCTGCTCACGGACGACGCCCGGGCGCTGCTCGCCCGGCACGCCGGGCCGGTCCGGGAACTGGAGGAACGCATGGTGCGCGACCTCACGGCGCACCAGACCGAGCAGTTTCGCCAGGCCCTCACCAAGGCCTGGCACGCCCTGTCGTAGCCGGAGCGCACGCCTGGAATCGCGCCCGCGCTCACGCCCGCGCACTCCCCCGCGCGAACCTCGGCCAACTCGCCTGCAATTCAGAGACATATGTCAATCGAACATGCTCAAATTCACTCGTTGGAGGGTAACTTGCGGGGCGGGGAACGGTTTTGAGGACCGTGGCCCCTCCCCACGCACGGAGCAGGCTGGAGGCGATCTCGTCGTGCGGCAGGAACCTGCACCGCTCACCCGGCATCTGCGCGTCCGCCAGGAACGGGGACACACCGTGCTGGAGTTCCGCGGCGAGATCGACCTCGCCGCGGCCACGGAGATCGCCCCGCACCTGGACCGGGAGACGAACCGCCGCGCCGCCCGGGTCGTGATCGACCTCAGCCGGATCGAGTTCTTCGACTGCTCGGGCCTGCGGCTGCTGTACCGGGCCAGGAGCCGGGTCCTCGACCGGGACGGCTACCTGCTCCTCGTCTGCGCCCACCCCCTGACCCTGCGGGTGCTGCGCATCACCGGCCTGTCCCGGCTGCTGCCGCCGCAGCCGACGCTGGACGCCGCCCTGGAACAGCCGGAGGCCACGTCCGGCTCGGTGTGACGCCCCGCGTGCGCCCTTTCGTGCTTCCTCCGAAGTCGTCCCACCCTCAACCGGCCGGTCTGGCAAGGGATGTGGCGGGCATCCGGAACAGTAAGGAAGGAGGGCCGTCGCATGACGACTCCCGTCAAGCGCCTCCCCAGGCGCATGCCCGGCTGGGCCAAGGTGGTGGCCGCGCTCGTGCTGGTGCTCGTCGTGTTCTTCGCCGGGATCCGGCTCAGCGTGATCCCGGGCCTGAAGGACCTGTTCGGCACCGACACCCATGACCGGTCCGGCCCCGCGCTGCTGAAGTCCATCCAGGACATCAGCCGCTACGACGCCGCCTCCGGCAACTTCCAGGTCGTCGTGGACCTGGAGAAGGACGCCAGGTTCCTGCCCGACGCGATCCGCGGCACCCGCACCCTGTACGTCGGCGCGGGCACTGTGGACGCCTACGTCGACCTGGGCAAGGTCGGCGAGAACGACGTGAAGGTCAACGGCGACCGTACGTCCGCCACGCTCCGGCTGCCCCACGCGCAACTCGGCAAGCCGGCCCTCGACCCCGACCGCTCCTACGCCGTCTCCAAGCAGCGCGGCCTCTTCGACCGCCTCGGCGACCTCTTCTCGGACAACCCGAACGGTGAACAGGCCGTGCAGAAACTCGCGGTACGGCACATCGGAGACGCGGCGAAGGAGAGCGAGCTGACCGCACGCGCCGAGAAGAACGCCACCGGCATGCTCGAAGGCCTGCTGCGTTCCCTCGGCTTCAAGGAGGTGCGCGTGTCGTACGGGAACTGATCAGCCGCCGAGCTCCCGTGGACAGGGCGGAGTGCCCCGGCGGAACGCGGGCAACAGTGGCTGGGAACGATCCCCCGCGGCATCGTCGGCACGCCCGTGGGTAACCGCCCTGTCACACAGGGAAGTTGAAGACTGGAGGAGCGTATGGCCAGTGCCGCCTCACGTCCCCGTACCGCCGGATCCGGGAGCGAGCGACGTCCACTCCCGCTGCCCGTCCGGCTGCTGGCGATGCTGTGCGCCTTCACGTTCATGGTCGCCTTCGCCGTGGTGCTGGCACGGCTGACCCTGCAGCCCTCGCCCGCCTCCGAGGCCCTGACCCACACCAACCTCCAGCCCGGCGACTCCCTGAAGGCCTATCTGGACCAGCCGGAACTGCGGGACGCCGTGCGCCAGATCGGCGGCAACATCCTGCTCGGCGTCCCCTTCGGCATCCTCGTGCCCGTCGTCGCGCCGCGCACGCGCGGCATTCTGCGCGTCCTGCTGATGACCGCGATCGTGATGCTGCTCGTGGAATTCGCCCAGGGCGCCCTGGTCACCGGCCGCGCCTTCGACATCGACGACGTCATCCTCAACACGACGGGCGCGCTGATCGGCTATCTGCTCCTGGGCCGCCGCATGAGCCGGGCGGTCCACGCACGCAGGCCCCGGCGCGGCCGGGCGGCCAAGAAGCCGACGGCCGGAAAGGCCTAGTGCAGGGTCCAGGTGTACTTGTCTCCGCCCACCCAGCGGACCACGTCCGGATCGTCCATGTCGTGGACCGTGATGCCGAACGCGGCAGCGGCCGTCAGTACGTCGGTGGCGGCCTTCGCCTCCCCGACCACCTGGCCGTCGATCTCCACGATCCGGAACGGCGGTGTGCCCGGCTGCACCCCGAGCACCATGATCCGCGGGTGGGATATGTACGGGCTCGCGCTTTCGGTCATGCATCGAGAGTAGAGCGCAACCGGCGTCGGCGCGGGGTTCAAGCCCGTCGTGCGGTCCGCCGGGGCCTGGGGAACCCTTGAGGTGGAGGTGGCGATGGATCCCGTCGAGGCACTGGACCGGATCGCCTTCCTGCTGGAGCGGTCCCTGGCACCGACGTACCGCGTGCGCGCCTTCCGTACGGCGGCACGGGTATTGAAGGAGCTGGGCGACGACGAGGTGCGCCGGCGGGCGGCGGACGGTTCGCTGGAGTCGCTCAAGGGCGTCGGGCCGAAGACCGCGCAGGTGGTGCGGGAGGCGCTGGCCGGACAGGAGCCCGGCTATCTGCGCAAGCTGGAGGGCGAGGCCGCGGAGCGGCCCCCCGTGCGGGGCGGCGAGCGGCTGCGGGAGCTGCTGCGCGGCGACTGCCATCTGCATTCCGACTGGTCGGACGGCGGCAGCCCGATCGAGGAGATGGGCCGGGCCGCGGCGGCGCTGGGCCACGAGTGGGCGGCGCTGACCGACCACTCGCCGCGGCTGACGGTGGCCCGTGGCCTCACGGCCGAGCGGCTGCGGGAGCAGTTGGACGTGGTGGCGGAGCTGAACGAGACCTGGGCGCCGTTCCGGCTGCTGACCGGCATCGAGTGCGACATCCTCGAGGACGGCTCCCTCGACCAGGAGCCGGAGCTGCTGGACCGGCTCGACGTCGTGGTGGTGTCGGTGCACTCCAAGCTGCGGATGGACGCCCGGTCGATGACCCGGCGGATGGTGGCCGCCGTACGTGATCCGCACTCCGACGTGCTCGGGCACTGCACGGGGCGGCTGGTGACGGGGCGGGGGCGGCCCGAGTCGGAGTTCGACGCGGACGCGGTGTTCGCGGCGTGCGCGGAGACCGGCACGGCCCTGGAGATCAACAGCAGGCCGGAGCGGCTCGACCCGCCGCGGCGGCTGCTGCGCCGGGCGGTGGACGCGGGGGTGCTGTTCTCCGTGGACACCGACGCGCACGCGCCGGGACAGCTGGACTGGCAGATCAACGGGTGCGCCCGGGCGGAGGAATGCGGGGTGCCGCCGGAGCGTGTGGTGACGACGTGGTCCCTCGAAGAACTGCTGGCCTGGACCCGCGAGCGGCGGGTGCCGTCCGGCGTGGCGGGCGGTTGAGGTGGTACCCGGGCGAACCAAAGAGGAAGGGACCACACCTATGGACAGCGCCGAACGGGCGGCCGTGTTCGACGTCGACGGCACGCTGGTCGACACCAACCACCTGCACGTCGTGGCGTGGTGGGAGGCCTTCCGGCAGGCAGGCCACCAGGTGCCGATGCACGCCGTTCACCGGGCCGTGGGCCTGCCCTCCACCGATCTCGTCGCCCACCTGCTGGGAGACAGTCGCGACAAGGAGCAGGACGCCGGCATCAGCGCCGCCCACAAGGCGCTGTACGGGCAGTACTTCGACCGGCTGCCCGCGCTGCCGGGGGCCGGGCCGCTGCTGCGCCGGCTGCACCGGGAGGGCTGGGCGGTGGTGCTGGCCACCTCGGCGGGCGGCGCCGAGCTGAGCGCGCTGCGCCGGGCCATCGACGCGGACGACGCCATCACCGCCACCGCTAGCGCCGACGACGTCGACGAGGGCAAGCCGGCACCCGAGCCGGTCGAGCACGCGCTGGAGCTGGCCGGGGTGCCGGCTCAGCGGGCGGTCTTCGTCGGCGACACCGTGTGGGACATGCTCGCGGGCAGCCGGGCCGGGGTGCGCTGTGTGGGCGTGCTGTGCGGCGGCATCCCGCGCGCCGACCTGGAGAAGTCCGGCGCGGACGCGGTCTACGCCGACCCCGCGCACCTGCTGTCCTCCCTGCGCGGCAGCCCGCTGGCATGAGACCGGCATGAGGCGGCGTGCAACCGCCGGTGACGCGGATACTCGCAGCGCATGACGCGGGTGACGAGGGCGGTACGGCGGACGGCTCGGGCCTTCCGCCCTGGGCGGGACAGAAGCACGTCGGCCGATGAGGGGAAGGGAGGGAGCCGCGCGCTGGAGCAGGGGTCCCGCGGTGCCCGGTCGGTGGATGCCGTGCGGCGGGAGACACGGGCCGCCTGGGACGCCCTGCGAGCCGCCTGGAACGGGCCCGGGCGCGAACGCGATCTGGTCGTCCAGTCACTCAAGGCCGCCGCGGCGGCGGTGCTCGCCTGGCTGGTGGGCGGCGTCTGGATGGGAGACCCGCTGGCGCTGATGGCGCCGTGGACGGCACTGGTGCTGGTGCAGGCCACCGTCTACAGCTCGCTGGTGCAGGGCGCGCGGCAGTTCGGGGCGATCTGCGTCGGCACCGTCCTGGCCTCGGCCGCACAGGCGCTCACCGGCGACACGACGGGCGCGCTCGCCCTGTCCGTGCCGGTGCTGATGCTGCTCGCGAACTGGTCCCGCTTCGGCGACCAGGGCATCTACGCGGCGACCACCGCGCTGTTCACCCTCACCGCGGGCTCCGTGAGCGTGTCAAGCGTCGGGCACCGGGTGGGGCAGGCGGCACTCGGCGCGGTCATCGGCCTCGCGGTCAACGCGCTCGTCCTGCCGCCGGTCCATCTGCGGGACGTCCGGGAGAACCTGGCGGCCCTCGCCCGGGAGGCGGGCGATGTCCTGCGCACCGTCGCCGCCGACCTGAGCGAAGGCGAATGGGACGCGCAGACCGCCGCGGGCTGGCTCAGTGCGTCGTCCCGGCTGGAAAACCGGCTGGAGGCGCTGCGCTCGGCGCGGCGGTGGAGCCGGGAGAGCCTGCGCCTGACGTACGGCCCGCTGCGCGCCCTGCACCGCGTGCCGCACGGGGGTGCCCTGCCGCCGGTGGAGGAGGACGAGCGGTTCGCCCGGGTCACCGGGCACGTCACGGCGCTGACCCAGGCCCTGTCGGTGTCCGTTGACGACAATCGGACACCCGCCCCGCCCGGAGGGCCGGCCCTTTGCGCGTACGCGCGTCTGCTGGAACTGATCGGGGAGGCCTGCCACACAGAGGCCGACAGTCTGCTCGAGGGCAGTGTGCGGCCCCGTCCGGACGAGGAGACCGTGGAGGCGATGGGGGCACTGCACCAGGAGCTGCAGGAGAAACTGCGCCGGCACGCCGGGGAGGGGGCCGCGCACACGGCGGTCCTGGGCACGCTGCTGCTCCAGGCGGAGAACCTGTGGGCCGAGACCGTCCCGGACGACCGGGGGCCGTGACCCACCTCACCGGACGGGGCGTACGGGCAGGGAACACCCAGCGTTGGTTGCCCGTTGAACAAGTCGTGGGGACGCACCCACACCCTGAGCCGCCCCGGCCGTGATTCCCCCGTCCGGCCGGGGCTTCCTTCTGCCCTCGCGCGATGGGCCCGCCCACGTGCAATCCGCGCGGCCCCCGGGTACTCGGCCACCGCTCGCGGAACCACGCGGCCGAGAGGAGCGGAAGGTGAGCAGCACAACGGGCAAGAGGATCGTCGTCACGGGCGCGACCGGCAATGTGGGCACCAGCGTGGTGCGCCTCCTCTCCGAGGATCCGGAGGTCGCCTCCGTGCTGGGCCTGGCCCGGCGGATCCCCGATTGGTCGCCTCCGAAGACGGACTGGTCCGCGGTGGATCTGGCCTTCGCGGAGTCCGACCTCGTGGAGCGGTTCGCCGGCGCCGACGCGGTCGTCCATCTGGCCTGGGCGTTCCAGCCGACGCACGACCCCGCGAAGACCTGGCGCACCAATGTGCTCGGCAGCATGCGGGTGTTCGAGGCGGTGGCCGCGGCGGGGGTGCCTGCGCTGGTGCACGCCTCGTCGGTCGGCGCGTACTCGCCGGGTCCCAAGGACCGGACGGTGGACGAGTCGTGGCCGACGCACGGCTGGCCGGACGCCGCGTACTGCCGGGAGAAGGCCTATCTGGAGCGTGCGCTGGACACGTTCGAGCGCGATCACGCCGGGACGCGGGTGGTGCGGATGCGTCCCGCCTTCCTCTTCCGGCGGGAGTCCGCGAGTGAGCAGCGCCGTATCTTCGGCGGGCGTTTCCTGCCGGGTCCGTCGGCCCGTCCGGAGCTGCTGCCCTTCCTGCCCGACATCGCGGGGCTGCGGGTACAGGCGCTGCACACGGACGACGCGGCGCAGGCGTACCGGCTGGCGGTGCACTCCGAGGTACGCGGCGCGTTCAACCTCGCGGCCGAGCCGACGGTCGACGCGGAGCTCCTGGGCAGGATGTTCGGCGCCCGCCCGGTGCGGCTGCCGCGCACGGCGGCCCGTTCGGCGATCGCCGCCGCCTGGGGCCTGCGCCTGCTGCCCGCCTCACCGCATCTCTTCGACGCGGTGCTGCGGCTGCCCCTGATGGACTGCGCACGCGCGCGCAGGGAACTGGACTGGCGGCCGGAGCACACGGCGCCGGAGGTGCTGGAGCAGTTTCTCCAGGGACTCCAGCAGGGTGCGGGCGCGCCGACGGAACCCATGCAGGGACGCAAGGTGGGCTGAACCCGGGCACCCCAGGCCTCCCGCACTCTCCGCGCCCCGCACACGGCCGATGGCCGCAGCCGGCCCCCACGGTCAGCTGCGGCCATCGGCGCTCAGGGGTGGTCAGGGGTGGTCAGGGGTGGTCAGGGGTGGTCAGTCGGCGGGCTCGTCCGGCACCGGATGCTCGGGGTGCACCGTTCCCTGTCGCGGCGCCTCCCCCTGGCGGCCCGTCCCCGCCTCGTCCGTGTCGGGGACGTCATCGGCTGGCTGGTCGGCCTGGCCCCTTCCGTCCTTGTCGTCCTCGCCGGTACCCGTGAAGCGCGGGGCGACCTCCCACGGGTCCTCGCCGACGTCGGCCTGCTGGTCCGGCAGGTCCCGCGGGACGGGCTCACCGTTCTCGCCGGGTCCTTCGAGGCGGTGGTCGGTCACGGCGTACTCCCTTCGTGGTCCGGGCGCCACGCGAGTACCTCCGCCGTGACCTGCGAAACCTCAGCGCGGTGTCCGCTCCCGAAGTGCCGCGTGCCATGCGGGAGGCGGACTCTCCGGTGCCGGATCGGGACGCCGTCCGCCGCGGGCGAAGAAGTCGGCGAGCGGCAGGATCGCGGCGCCGACCGTGACCGCGTCGGGCCCGAGCCGGCCCAGCTCGACGGTCACTTTCCCGGCCGGGTGGCGCAGCGCGTAGGACATGGCATGGCGGCGTACGGCGGGCAGGAAGCGGGCGCCGAGGGCCAGGCCCGCCCAGCCGCCGATGAGGATGCGCTCGGGCTGGAAGAGGTTGATCAGGTCGGAGAGACCGGCGCCCAGATACTCGGCGGTCTCCTCCAGGACGGCCAGCGCGACCGGGTCGGCCTCGCCGTCCCCGGGCGGGTACGCGGCGGCGAGCATCGTGGTGAGCGCGGCCTCCTCGTCGGCGCCGTCCTGGACCCGGCCGCCCTCCTCCCGCCAGCGGGCGAGCAGTGACTCGGCGCCCGCGTAGGCCTCCAGGCAGCCGAGCGCCCCGCAGCGGCAGCGGCGGCCCCGGACCCGGACGGTCAGGTGCCCCCATTCGACGGCCCGGCCCTGCTCCACCTCGGGGGTGACAAGGCTCGCGCCGACACCGGAGCCGAAGAGGACCACCACGGCGTTGTCCGCGCCGCGTCCGGCGCCGAACCACATCTCGGCCTGGCCCAGCGTCTTGGCGCCGTTGTCGATGAAGTACGGGACGGTGTCCGGCAGCGGGGTTCCGGTGCGGAGCAGGGCCTCCAGCGGGACGGTGTCCCAGCCGATGGTCTGCCCGTGCACGAGCGCGCCGCGGTCGGGGGCGTGATCGACGATGCCGGGGACGCCGATGCCGACGCCGAGGAGCCGTTCGGGCGCGAGGTCGGCGGTGTCGAGCACCTCGGCGATGCCCTGGCGGATGTGGTCGACGATGACCTCGACCTCGTACCGCCGGCCGGCGAGCGGGCGCTCGACGCGGGCCAGCTCGGTGAGGGTGAGGTCGAACAGTTCGACACGGACCCGGGTCTCGCCGACGTCGACGCCGATCATGTGGCCGCTGCCGGGCGCGACGCGCAGCAGGGTGCGGGGGCGGCCGCCGTCGGAGTCGACGCTGCCGGCCTCCTCGACCAGCCCGTCGGCGACCAGATCGGCGACGACGTTGCTGACGGAGCCGGAGCTCAGTCCGGTCGCCGGGCCGAGTGCGAAGCGGCTGAGCGGGCCGTCGAAGTAGAGCCGTTGCAGCACGGCCGTGCGGTTGGCCCGCCTCAGATCGCGTACCGTGCGCCCGTTCCGCCCCGCCATGTGGCTCCCTCCGCCCCTTGCCCGACCTGCAACATACCGCCGGGGCGGGCTCGGCGCGACATTCCTCCACCCCTTATTTCACGGTGTGAGATTTCCCGTCGAGGAGTTCCTCGATCTCGTCCAGGGCCGCGACGAGTTCCGGGGCGACCGCGCTCTGCACCCAGCTGACCTGTTCCTCGCCGCTCTCGCGCGGAACCGTCTCGGTGAGCATGATCAGGTACAGATAGGCGCGGTACAGGGCGAGACGGAGGCGGGCCAGGGTGTCGAAGTCGGCCCGGCCGCCGGACTGCCGGTAGCCCGACAGGAACGCCTCGTCCTCCTTGATGTCCCCCAGCAGTGCCAGGGAGACGAATTCGGCGAGGGGGTCGCCCCAGAACATGCGCTCCCCGTCGATGAGGCCGCCGATGCGGGCGTCTCCGTCCGAGCGGTCGACGAGGATGTTGCCCCGCCACAGGTCGAAGTGCACGAGGCAGGGGACCGTGACCTCGTCGAGGGCGCCGTACGCGGAACGGGCGGTACGGGCCACCGCTTCGACCGGGCGGGGCAGCCGGGCCCCGTAGCGCCGGGCGTCGTCGAGGACGGCGTCGAACATCGTCGTGAACGCGGTCCGCCAGTCGGAGGCGAGCGGGCCGAGGGCGCCGGAGGGATAGCCGAAGCCGGGGCCCCTCACGCGGTGCAGCCGGGCCGTCCGGCGTCCCAGCTCCGTACGCAGCGCGGTCTGTTCCGCCGCTGTGAGGGAGTCGTCCCAGGAGTCGCCCGGGCAGGCCGTCATCAGCAGGAAGTCGTCGCCCAGGGAGACCAGCCGCGGCGCGGGGACACCGACGCGGGCGGCCGAGCGGTAGAACTCGGCCTCCGAGACGAGCAGTCGCCGCTCGTGGCGCAGACCCGGGGTGGCCGCCGCGGGCGGGATCTTCAGCACGTAGCGGGTGCCGTCGGTGAGGCGGAGTTCCTCGACGGTGTTGTACGTGCCGCCCGTCAGCGGGCGGAGGTGGGCGAGGCGGCCGGGGTCCAGGCCCGCCACCTCCAGGATGCGCCGGGCCCGTTCCCAGGAGTCCACCACCGTGCGCCCACCCCTCCCCTACGGCTTCGGTCAGCCGGCCGCGTACACGTCCTCGACGTAACGCCCGTCCGCGACCAGCCCGTCGAGCCACTGCTCGGCGGCCGTCTCGTCCGCACCCGGCGTGTGCTTGCGGTACAGCGTACGGAACGCGTCCCGCACGCCGGGCGCCATCCGCGAACCGTCGCCGCAGACGTACACCCGCGCTCCGGCGGCCAGCAGGGCCCAGACCTCCCCGGCCTCGGCGGCGATGCGGTGCTGCACGAACCGCACCTCGCCCTCGGGGGTCTCGCTGAAGGCGGGGCGCAGCGAGACGGCCCCTGCGGCGTCGGCGGCGCCCAGCTCGTCGGCGTGCATGAAGTCCGCGTCGGGCGCGTCACAGCCGAAGTAGCAGACGGCCGGGGCGAGTTCGGCGCCCGTCGCGAGGGCGGCCGTGCGGTCGGCGATGGCGCCGCGGAACGGGGCGAGGCCGGTGCCCGCCGCGACCATGACGACCGGTGCGGATCCTTCGGTGGCGTCGATACGGAAGGCCTCCCGGCACGGCTGCACGCGCGCATAGACCGTGTCGCCGGGCTCCACCGTGTTGAGGTGGCCGGATCCGGTGCCGCGGTAGACGCCCTTGCCGGAGCGGGCGGGTGCCTGCAGCAGCGACACCATCAGGTCCACGTGGCCGGGGTCGACGGCGGGCGACGAGGAGATGGAGTAGTGCCGGGGGCGCAGCGGGGTGAGGAGGTCGAGGAGCCGCGGCCAGTCCAGGGCGCCTCGCAGGGCCGGGTGGTCCTCGAGGATCTCCACGAGGGTGCGCGGGTCGTCGGTGAGGGCCTCCAGGGCCGTGCGCTCCGGCGGGCACGGGTTGGCTTCGGCGAGCGCGGCCAGCTGCCCGGCGCTCGGGCGCTCCTGGAGCTCCACGTGGTGGGTGAGGAGCTGCCGTACCGTCACGGGCCGGTCGACGGCGATGCCGTCGCGGCGCGGGCGGGTGGCGCGGATGTCCAGGACCGTGTCGAGGTCGAGGCCGAGCGCGGTGGCGGTGCGGGTGACGAGGTCCGGGTCGTTGGCGGGCAGCACGGTGAGGTGGTCGGCCGTGCGGTAGGTGACGCCGTCCGGGAGGGCGACGCGGAGGAACCGCTTGCGGCGCGCGTAGCCGGGCGCGGTGAGGTCGTAGGCCTCGGTGACCCGCATGGGGACAAGTTCATGCCGTTCGGCGAGGGCGTCGAGCGGGCCGCCGGTCAGGGTGCGGACCTCGTAGGCGGCCGTGGGCTCGGGGCCCGGGGCCGTGGCGTCCGGGTCGCCGTACTGCCGCAGGAGGGCGGTGCGCAGGGCCGCCGTGAAATCCCGGACGGTGCCGGTGAGGTCGCCGGAGGCGTCGGCGGCGGCGCGGTCGAGGAGCCGGGTGGCGCCGGACTCCGCGAGCCGCTCGTCGATCCGGGTGGGGACGTGCTGGTAGGTGGCGGCCCAGTTGCGGTCGCCGACACCGAGGACGGCGTACGTCACCCCGGACAGGTCGTGGTCCTCTTCGAGGCGGGCGGCGAAGGCGGTGGCGTCGTCGGTGGGGCGGCCGTTGTAGGAGGCAGCGGCGATGACGACGGGCCGGTCGGTGGGCAGGCCGCCGGCGTAGGCGTCCAGGGACGCCACCTGGGTCTCGCAGCCGACGGCCGCGGCCTCGTCGGCGAGCTGGGCGGCGAAGTCGCGGCAGGTGCCGTAGTTGCTGCCGTGCAGGAAGAGGGCGGCGGTGCCGGGGCGGACGCGGGCGGGCAGGTCCTGCGGCTCGGCCGAGCCGGTGTCCTGGGGCGGGGCGGCGCCGGGCAGCGGCGTGTGGACCCGGTCGGCGGCGGTGCGCGGGGTGAGCGCGAGGGTGAAGCCCTCGGGCTTGAGGGTGAGGGTCTCCTTGATGTCCAGCCGGTAGTCGGCGTGGTCGCCCAGCCGGTAGCGGTGGACGAGCATGGCCAGCAGCATGGTCGCCTCGTGCAGCGCGAACTGGCGTCCGATGCAGGCGCGCTCACCGGTGCCGAACGGCTTGAAGGCGTGCACCGGGCGCTTGGCCTCCGCCTCGGCCGTGAAGCGGGAGGGGTCGAACAGCTCGGGGTTGTCGCCCCAGACGGGCTGGCGGTGCAGCATCGGCGTGAGGACCAGGGCGGACTGTCCGGCGCGCATCGGGATGCGGCCTCCGAGGAGTGTGTCCTCACGGGCCTCGCGGGAGAACACGGCGGCCGTGGGCCACAGCCGGAGCGCCTCGTTGAGGACCTGGCGGGTGTAGGTCAGCCGGCCGATCTCGTCGTACGCCGGCTCGACGTCCGCCGCGTCGCCCCACAGCGCGTCGACCTCGCGCTGCACCAGCTGGAGCGCGGTCGGGTGCTTGGCGAGGTAGTACAGCGCGAAGGACATGGCGCCGGAGGTGGTCTCATGCCCGGCGATGAGGAAGGTGATGACCTGGTTGCGGATGTTGGCCGTGTCCAGGGTGGTGCCGTCGGCCGGGTGCTCGGCGGTGAGCATCAGGCCGAGGAGGTCGCCGGCCTGGCTCTGGTCGGTGCCGGTGCGGGCGGCGATGACCTCGTCGACGACCTGGGCGAGGTAGGCGGAGTCGTCGCGGAAGGCCGCGTCCTGCGCCGAGTAGTCCTGCCCCGGGACGCGGGCGAGACGGGTCATGCTCCATTCCAGGCAGCGGACCATCGACTCGACGAAGGGGTGCGGCTCGGCCCGCTCGAACGAACCGAAGTCGTATCCGAAGCCGGCGAGTCCGATGGTGTCGAGCGTCATGCGGGTCATGTCGCCGGGCACGTCGACGGGCTTCCCGGCACCGGCGTCGCGGTCCCAGGACGCGATTAGCCGCTGGGCGACCCGCAGCATCACGGGGTGGTACGTCCGCATCGAGCCGAGCGCGAAGGCGGGCATGAGGATGTCGTGCGCCTTGGCCCAGTTGGGCTCGTCGTTGTAGGCGGTGAACAGGCCGTCGGCGGCGAACTCGCGGACGTTCTCCAGACCGGGCCCGATGTGCTTGGCGAAGCGCTGCTCGTCCGCGAGGTCGGCGACCAGGTCCAGGTCACCCACGAACAGGGTGTCCCGCCCGTAGAGCCGCCGGACGAAGGCGGCCCCGTGCTCACGCATCAGGTCCATGGCCTGCTGGATGGGCGCGGGGCCGGGGCCGGTGGCGGTGATGTCGGCGACGGGGAGGTCGGCGCGGGTGTCTGCGGGGCGGGAGGTCTGTCCGGTGGGGGGCATGACGCGGCAACTGCCTTTCGCGGTACGGAAGTACTGCGATCCAGCGTGATCCACGGGGCCCGGCGGGCGATACCCCGCCCCTACATGATTGTGTAGCGCAAGGAAGTGCGTCGCTCTTGCGCGGGAGCGACCCGGCGTGGCAGGAGATGCTCGTGGACCTGGCCCGGCAGGAGGCAGTGGTGTGGCGCAACCGCGCCCTGCTCCTCTTCGACCGGGTGGCGATGCCGGTCGCGGTGTGCGACGTGTACGGCGCCGTGCTGCTCGCGAACCCGGCGATGGCCGCGGAGTGCGGTACGACGCCGGGGCGGCTGCGCGGCCGTGACGTGCTGGAGCTGTTCAGCCCGCGGGAGGCGACGCAGGTGGAGCGGATCGCCGAGGCGCTGCGGCTGCGGCACCGCTCGCGGTACCAGGTGTCCGTGCGCTGGCGGGCGCCCGGCGGGGCGGAGCGGTACGGGGAGCTGACGGCGGACCCGGTGAGCGACACGGTGGAGGAGACGCCCGCCCTGCTGGTGATGCTGCGGGTGGACGGCGAACGCGAGGCCCGCGGCGCCCCGCCCGCCGAGCGGGTCACTCCGGCGGAGGCACGCATCCTGGCCCTTCTGGCCGCGGGCGCCACCACGGCCCGGGCCGCCCGTGAAACCGGCCTCA
This sequence comes from Streptomyces sp. NPDC055506, assembly GCF_053643595.1. Lineage (NCBI taxonomy): Bacteria > Bacillati > Actinomycetota > Actinomycetes > Kitasatosporales > Streptomycetaceae > Streptomyces > Streptomyces sp. NPDC055506. The sequence continues at coordinate 87,684 of NZ_JBSHKH010000004.1, forward strand.
CCGCCGACGGCGTGACATACCACCTCCGCCGCCTGTCCTCCCGCTGGCAGGCGGCCAACCGCACGGAACTGGTGGCCCGCGCCTACGCCCTGGGGGTACTGGCCCCTGGGGTGTGGCCGCCGGAGGTGTCGGCGGCGGAGCCGGGGTGAGACGGCCTTCCGGAAATCCACTCGCCCCGTTCGTCGTGGCTGTCTAACCTGACCTGACCCCCAAAACCTAGGACCCCTAGGTTTGGCCGAAGAGAACCAGGAGCCCTCCCATGAAGCCGCTCACCGAGCAGGACATCCGCACCTCGTTCATCAACTGCTCGAAGGGAGAGGCCAAGCGTCTGGCCGTTCCCCGCGATCTCGGGGAACGCCCCTGGGGCGATCTCGACTTTCTCGGGTGGCGGGATCCGGGGGCGCCCGATCGGAGCTATCTGGTGACCGAGCGGGAAGGCCGGCTCGTCGGGGTGACGATGCGGTTCCAGCCCGCGCAGCGCGGGCCCCTGCAGCGCAGCATGTGCTCGCTGTGCCTGACGACCCACCCGCGGGGCGGGGTCTCGCTGATGACCGCGCGGAAGGCCGGGGCGGCCGGGCGTGAGGGGAATTCCGTCGGTGTGTACATGTGCACCGACCTCGCCTGTTCCCTCTACGTACGCGGGAAGAAGGTGCCGGAGAGCGGGTCCCGCCTCGAGGAGAGCCTCACCCTGGCGGAGCAGATCGACCGCACCACGGACGGACTGGCCGCCTTCCTCGACAAGCTGTACGCCTGAGCGTCCACGGTCGCCCCTGTTTTCCCGCGGCGCTAACGTCCTTCATAGATGCGTTCGACGCGCCAGGGGAAGGGGAACAGCCCGAGGATGCGAGAGGTACGTGAGTGGAGGGCGCACGCCACTCGGATCATGCACAAGCGCCGGGATCCCGTGGTCGTCCAGACGTTCCGGTCCGCGACCGCGGCGACGATCGCGTACGTCATCGCGCTCCGGCTGAGCCCCGAGCCGACGGCCGCACCTCTCACCGCTCCCCTGACCGCGCTGCTGGTCACCCAGGTGACGCTGTACACCACGCTCACCAACGGCTTCCGCAGGGTGAACGCCGTGGTCACGGGAGTCCTCGTCGCCATCGGGTTCAGCCTGCTGGTGGGCCTGACCTGGTGGAGCCTGGCGCTGCTCCTCCTGGCCGCGCTGGTCGTGGGGCGGCTGGTCAAGGTGGAGGAGTACGTCCCCGAGGTGGCGATCAGCGCGATGCTGGTCCTCGGGGTCACCACCGTCGGGAACACCGCCTGGGCCCGGGTGGTGGAGACACTGATCGGCGCGAGCGTCGGGCTCGCCTGCAATCTGCTGCTGGCGCCGCCGGTGTGGGTGGAGGAGGCGGGCGAGTCGATCGAGGGTCTGGCGCGCCGGCTGCGGCAGCTGATGCTGCTCATGGGCGAGGAGGCGGCGGGCGGCACGCCCGTGGACCGCGCGGAGAAGCAGCTGCACGAGGCGCGGCGCCTGGACCACGACATCGTCGAGGTGGATGCCGCCCTGCGGCAGGCTGAGGACAGTCTGCGGCTCAACCCGCGTGTGCAGGACAGCGTGCTGCACCGGGTCGTGATGCGCACCGGCCTGGACACGCTGGAGATCTGCGCGGTCGTCCTGCGTGTGCTCGCGCGCTCCCTCACCGACCTGGCGAAGGAGCGCGAACCCAAGCCGCTGTTCGAGGCCGAGACGGGCGCCGCCCTGGAGCAGTTGCTGTCCGAGATCGCCGACGCCGTGGTGAGCTTCGCGGTGCTGGTCACCACCCACCTCAGCGCGAGCGCCGAGTCGGCCGAGGAACGTCTCGCCGCCGAACTGCGCACCGCCGCGGGCACCCGCGACAAGCTGGCCCTGCTGCTGCGCGAGGAGGCCGAGCGCGACCCCGGGCACTGGCAGCTTCCGGGCGCCGTCCTGACGGAGGTCAACCGCATCCTCGACGAGCTCGACACCGAGCACCGCTCCCGGCGCCTCTTCGAGGAACTGGACCGTGTGTCGCGCGAGCAGCGCGCGCGGATGCCCCGGCTGACGCGGCTGCGTGAGCGGCTGGGCGTCACGGAAGAGCTGTGGCGGAACCGCGCCGGGTTCGACGCGCGTTCTCGCTGAGGGAGCGCCGGCAGGGGGCCGGCACCCGATGCGAGGGAGCGGGCCCATGGCCGACACGACGGCGGTACGAATCGACGCGAACACCCTGCGGCTGCCGGGCGGTGTGACCGTGCGGTTCATCCGCACCCTGCGGCTGCCGGAGACGGGCACTCATCCACTGCCGCCCGGCCTGGGCGAGTTCCCGGTGCGGCGGGTCGCGGACTACGAGGACCGGGTGCCCGAGGCGTGGCGGGCGCGCGGCGGCGTGATGCTGCCGGTGTATCTGCGCGAGGCGATGTGGCTGAGCTTCGCGGGCACATCGGAGCCGGCCGCGCTGCAGGTCGGCGTCGGCAAGGTGTGCGCGGTCTCGGGCCGGCCCTGGAGCGACCGCCCGGCACGCGACCCGCAGAACTATGTGGTGCTCCCCCGGCAGCCCTGGCTGGACGGCATCAACTCCGGCACGGGCACGGTCCGTCAGTTCGTGGCCGTCCCGCTCGGCCTGGGCGCCACGGTCGAGGGCCAGGTCACGGGCGAGGAGGTCTGGGGCGGCGTACAGCTGCAGTCCTTCCCGCTGAACGACCGGGAGCTGGCGCTCTGGCGTGCCGAGGAGCGCCGGAGGGCGGAGCGGGCCCGGGAGACGGCCCCGGCGGGCGGCTACGGTGCCGTGCCGGGCGGATTCGGTGCCGGCGGGCCGGGCGGATTCGGTGCCGGCGCGCCGGGCGGCTACGGTGCCGCGATGCCGATGGCGGCGCCGCCCGCGGCCGGTGCGCCTCCGGCGCCCTCCGCGCCCGGGTCCGCCCCGGTGCCTCCCGCGTACGGCGCGGCCCCCGCGCCCGCCGCCGGAGCCGCTCCCCCGGCTCCCTCCCGTGCGCCCGCGGCGATGGGGCTCGGCGTCGGCGGATCCATGCGGCAGGAGGTCTTCCAGGACGACCGGCCGCTGTCGGACTGGGCGGAGCAGCCGGCGGGCCGGGTCTTCGTGCACCTCGTGACGCCGCCGGAGTGGCGCCGCATCACCGGCGAGGCGGCGCCGCCCTCTCCGGTGAACCGGGCCGCGTACACCCGGGCGGGCCTGCCCTGGTTCGACTACTACGACCAGGACGCGGAGGATCTCGCCCCCACGGACACGCTCCGGGCCGTCAAGCCGGCCGGCGACTGGCTCGGGGACGACCACGAGCCCTGGCAGGAGCCGGAGCCCGGGCAGGTACGGCGGCTCAAGGACGCGCCGGGCCGGCCGGTGGAGGACGGGGACTGGTAGACAGCCGAGGCCCATTGCGTCTCGCGCAACGCGCGGTGCCGTTGTTGCACCCGGTGGGTGATCCACGCCAAGGTGGCTGTCGCGACGGGGACGAGTGACGACCTGAGGGGCGACATGGCAAGTGGTGGCTGGAGCAGGCGCCGGTTCGTCGGCGCACTGGCAGGAGGATCCGCCGCGGCGGCGCTCCCGGCCTGCGACAAGGCGCCCGCGCCCTCGGCCTCGACAACCCCGGCGGCCCCGGAGTCGAGTCCGTCCGGAGCGGCGCGGCGGCCTTCCGGGCCCCGCCCTCTGTACCTCGGCACCTACACCTCCGTCGAGGGCGGCGGCAAGGGCATCGGCCTGGCCACCTACGACGCGGCGACGGGCCGGATCACCGGCACCGGCACGATCACCGGCGTCGGTGACCCGTCGTATCTCGCGATCCACCCGGACCGCCGCACGCTGTACGCGGTGGACGAACGCGAGGACGGCGCCGTGACCGCCGTCCGGCTGGCCGACCGGAAGGTCCTGGGCAGCCGGAGCACCGGGGGCGCGGCTCCCTGCCATCTGTCGGTGCATCCGGGCAGGCGCTGGCTGCTCAGCGCGAACTACGGCTCGGGCAGTGTGGCCGTGCATCCGATCGACTCCTCGGGAGCCCTCGGCGAGCGCACCGACCTCGTCCGGCATTCCGCTCCGCCGCCCGGGCCGGGCCAGGACGGGCCGCACGCCCACCAGATCTTCACCAGCCCCGACGGGCGGCACGTGCTCGCCGTGGACCTCGGTACGGACACCGTCTACACGTACCGGTTCGACGAGAAGGCCGGAAAGCTCACCGAGGTGTCCCAGGCGCGGACCCGGCCGGGTGCCGGGCCGCGTCACCTCACGTTCCACCCCGGCGGCCGGTACGCCTACCTCGCCGACGAGGTCGACAACACGGTGGCCGTCTGCTCGTACGATCCGGCCTCCGGCCGTCTGACCGTCGGTGAGGCGCAGTCCACGGGCACGGGTTCGGGCACGAACTATCCGGCGCAGCTCCTGGTGACGGCGAACGGTGGGTACGCCTTTCTCGCCAACCGCGGCGCCAACAGCCTCACGCGCTATGCGATCGAGGCGGACGGTGCCCGGCTCAGACTGCTGGACACCGTGCCGGTGGACGGGGATTTCCCCCGCCAGATCGCCTTCTCTCCGGAGGGCACGCTGCTGTTCGCGGCGAACCAGAAGTCCGGCACCGTCACCGTCTTCCACGTGGACGAGAAGAGCGGTGCGCTGCGGCGCGCCGGAGAACCGTTTCCCTCACCCGTCGCCGTCTGTGCGCTGCCGCTGTAGGGCCCGCGGACAGGACGCGGCGCTCGCCTGTGTGAGCAGGACGTGCATGCGCTCGGTGAGCTGCGCGACGTCGTCGGCCGGCGCGTGGAACGCCAGGCGTACGTCGCCGTGGGCGCGGGCCCGTTCGATGCGCAGCGTCAGTCCGTGCCGGTCCACGGCGAGCGGCTGGACGCGGACCGCGCCGTGCAGGCTGTCGTGCTCCACGAGCCGGGTGAGCCGCTCGACCGCGTCGGCGTGGCAGTCGGCGAGATGCGTCAGCAGCCGGGCCTCGGCCGTGGTGAGCGGGTCGGGCACGGCGGCGGTGAACTCGTCGACATCGACGACCACGGCACCGGACGACTGCCGCAGCACCACACGGGTGGGCCTGAAGGCCAGTTGCCCCTCTTCGACGGCGAACCAGCCCGCGAGCCACAGCCGGGCGCGGATCCGGTTGCGCACGGGGACGGGCGCGACATCGGCGAACTCCAGGACCGCGGACGGCTCGCCGCGGGGCGCGCAGATCGCGGCCGCGAGCAGGGCGCTGTCCTCCGGCACGGTCACGAGTACCCTGCCGTCCTCGGTCACCGTGTGCGCGCCGACCAGCTCCTCCCGCGTGCCCTCCGCGGTCACCGAGCAAGACCAGGCGGCGGCGAGCACCGAGCGCGCCCGCTCCGCCGCGGCAGGGGCCGCCGTCCAGCTTTGGCTGTCGTCACCCATCCCGAACCTCCTTAGGTAAGCCTTGCCTAACTTACCGAAGATCGGGGTGTGAGCCAACCACGTCACGTGATCTTTACGAGACGTTTCAGGGAGTGAGCACGCCCAGCAGGGCACGAGCGCACAGCTCGCGCACCTGCTCCCGGCCCAACTCCGCGTCGCGCAGCCACTCCAGGCAGACGGCCGTGGTGAACGCCAGCCAGCCGCGCACGGCGAGCCGCACCTCGCGCCGCACCTCGAAGGCCGGGCCGAACTCGGGGTCGGCGGCGAGCGCGGCGAGGATCTGCCGCTCCTGCGCGGCCAGGGCCCGCTGGTAGACCCGCCGCACCGCCTGGTCCCCGGCCGCGTCGGCACGGTGAAAGGCGCGGTAGCCGTGCGCGTGCGTCCGGACGTACTCCAGGAACGTGTCGAGACCGGCCGCGAGTTGCTCGCGCACCGGGACGCCCGGAACCGCCGCCGTCATGCGCAGCATCCGCTCGCTCTCGCGCTCCACGACCGCCGCGAAGAAGTCACGCTTGGTCGGGAAGTAGTGGTACAGCAGCCCCCGCGACACCCCGGCGATCTCGGCGACCTGCTCGATCCACACGTCGTCGTACGGGCTCTCCGAGAACAGTCGCGCCCCGACCGACAGGAGCTGCTCCCGGCGCTCCTCGGTGCTGAGCCGGCGGCGTGTGCGCCCGCCCTGGTTCGCGGCCATACCGGCACTTTACTTGACGCCGGTTCAACAACGGGACCAGACTGACCGCGCTATTGAACTCACGTACAACACGTGCGAACCCGCCGCCGGATCAAGGGAGATCGCGTCATGACGGAGGCGCCGATACGGGCATCAGGGCCCAAGGGGTTCCGGAGTGCCGAGCTGGGCTGGCCCGAGCTGGACCGCATTCCGCATCCGCCGCGCCGGATCCCGCTGCTCGGTGACGTGGTGGGCGTGAACCGGCGCACTCCCCTGCAGGACTCGCTGCGGTACGCCCGGCAGCTGGGTCCGGTCTTCCGGCGGAAGGCCTTCGGCAAGGAGTTCGTGTTCGTGTGGGGCGCCCGGCACGCGGCCGATCTGGCGGACGAGTCGAGGTTCGCCAAGCACGTGGGGCTCGGCATCGCCAACCTCCGGCCGGTCGCCGGGGACGGCCTCTTCACTGCGTACAACCACGAGCCGAACTGGCAGCTGGCGCACGACGTGCTCGCCCCGGGGTTCAGCCGCGAGGCCATGGCCGGCTACCACCCGATGATGCTGGATGTCGCCCGGCGGCTGACGGAGCACTGGGACCGGGCCGCGGCGACGGGCCGGTCGGTGGACGTGCCCGGCGACATGACCAAGCTGACGCTGGAGACGATCGCCCGCACCGGCTTCGGGCACGACTTCGGGTCGTTCGAGCGCTCCCGGCCGCATCCCTTCGTGACCGCGATGGTCGGGACGCTGACCTACGCGCAGCGGCTCAACACCGTGCCCTTCCCGCTGGCCCCGCTGCTGCTGCGGAGCGCGAGCCGCCGCAACGCGGCCGACATCGCCCACCTCAACAGCACGGTCGACGAGTTGGTCCGGGCCCGGCGCGCGAACGGCGGCGGCGAGGGCGACCTGCTGGACAGGATGCTGGAGACGGCCCATCCGGAGACCGGGGAGCGGCTCTCGCCGGAGAACGTGCGCCGTCAGGTGATCACCTTCCTCGTCGCGGGCCACGAGACGACATCGGGCGCGCTCTCCTTCGCCCTGCACTACCTCTCCCGGCACCCCGAGGCGGCGGCCCGGGCCCGCGCCGAGGTGGACCGGGTGTGGGGCGACGCGGCGGAGCCGGCCTATGAGCAGGTGGCCAGGCTGCGCTACGTCCGCCGGGTGCTGGACGAGTCGCTGCGGCTGTGGCCCACCGCGCCCGCCTTCGCCCGGGAGGCACGTCAGGACACGGTGCTGGCCGGGGAGCATCCCATGCTGCGCGGGGCGTGGACACTGGTGCTGACGCCGATGCTGCACCGGGACCCGGAGGTGTGGGGCGCGGACGCCGAGCGCTTCGACCCGGACCGTTTCGACGCGTCGGCCGTACGGTCCCGAGCCCCGCACACCTTCAAGCCATTCGGGACGGGGGCGCGGGCGTGCATCGGGCGCCAGTTCGCGCTGCACGAGGCGACGTTGGTCCTCGGTCTGCTGCTGCGCCGCTACGAGCTGCGGTCCGACCCGGCCTACCGGCTGCGCGTCACGGAACGGCTGACGCTGATGCCGGAGGGCCTGCGGCTGCACCCGGAGCGGCGGACCCCGGTGCGGGAGCCGGCGTCAGACCTGCGCTGTCCAGTGCCCGGGGCGGGTGACTGACTCCGGCAGCCGGGTCCCGGCACTCCCCCGGGCCGCGTTGAGCTGCGGCTGGGTGAGGAAGAACGCCCCGGTCAGGTCCGCGTCGGTGAGATCCGCGTCGCGCAGGTCGGCGCCGATCAGGTCGGCGCCCCTGAGGTCCGCGCCGGTGAGGTCGGCGGCGATGAGGTAGGCGCCGCGAAGACTTGCGCCGCGCAGGTCGGCGCCCTTGAGCCGGGCGCCCATGAGGTCCGCGCCCCGGCGGTCCTTCTTACGGCCCCGGGTGCCGGCCCTGGCCAGTTCGCTCGTCCTCAGCAGCAGGACGTTGATCTCCTGGCGGTGCGCCGCCACGTCCAGCCCGGCGAGCTCCTCGGGGCTCCCGTCGGTGAGCTCCCGGGTCTTCTCCAGCGCCTCGCGCAGCTCGGCGTGGACCGGGCGGGCCGCGGGCAGGGCCAGCGCCTCGGTCAGGTACCACAGCAGCTCGTGCAACTGCCGGACGACCGGGAACACGTCGAACATGCGGCGGGCGTGCTCCGGAGGCCCGGACCTCCAGTCCCGCCCGCCGAAGGTGATCTGCGAGACCTGCTGTCCGGCGCCGAAGCAGTCGTAGACGGTGCAGCCGGTGAACCCTTTCTGCCGCAGTCTGGCGTGGATGCCGCAGCGGTGGTCGTCCTGGAGGTTGCGGCAGGGCGTACCGGCGTCCTTGTCGACCGCGAAGTCGGCCGACCGCGCGAAGGGCAGGGCGACGCAGCACAGCCCGAAGCACCGCTCGCAGTCGCCGCGCAGTTCCGCTCGCGCGGCTTGGTGATCTCGCATGACGTTCAGCATACGAAACGAAGAACGCCGGTCAGCCCGTGAGTCCGGGCACCTCCAGACGCTCCAGCCGCTCCGGGTCGGCCAGGATGTACATGCCGGTGATCCGGCCGTCGGCGATGGTGACACCCATGACCGACTGCACGCGCCCTTCGGGTGCGTGGAGGAGGCCTACCGAGCCGTTGACCAGCACCAGCCGCGCGGACGTCGCGTACCGGGCGAACATGAGCGCCTGCTCCGCCACCGTCTTCGCGCCCTGGACGACCTTGGACGCGGCCGCGCCCCGTACGAGGGCACCCGAGTCGGCCCGCAGCACCACATCCGGGTGCAGCAGCGCGAGCAGCGCCTCGAAGTCGCCGCCGCGCGAGGCGGCGAGGAAGGCGTCGAGCACCTCCTTCTGCCGGCCGAGGTCCGGCTCGGCCGAGGGCGTGGCGCCGCGGACCCGGCGCCGGGCGCGGCTCGCCAGCTGCCGGGTCGCGGCCGTGCTGCGCTCCACGACCGGCGCGATGTCGTCGAACGGCACGGCGAACATGTCGTGCAGCACGAACGCGAGCCGTTCGGCGGGCTCCAGGTTCTCCAGGACGACCAGCAGGGCCAGACCGACCGAGTCGGCCTGGAGCACCTCCTCCGCCGGGTCGAGGTGGGTGAGGGGCCTGAGCACCGGGTCCGGGACGAAGGCGTCGCCCATCGGCTCCTCGCGGCGTGCGGTGCGCGAGCGCAGCAGGTCCAGGCAGACCCGGCCGGTCACCGTGGTGAGCCAGCCGCCGAGGTTCTGGATGTCGTCCACGTCGGTGCGGCTGAGCTTCAGCCAAGTCTCCTGGACGGCGTCCTCCGCCTCGACCAGGGAGCCGAGCATGCGGTAGGCCACGGCCTTGAGCCGCCCGCGGTGCTCCTCGAACCGGTCGGCCAGTTCCGCGCTGCCTGTCATGGTCTCCCCCGTACTCCGTCGAGTCATCTGCTGAACAGTTCGAACGCCACCGCCGGCCTGCCCCCGAAGCGCTCGCCCGTGGCCTCGGCGTGCTTGGTCAGGAAGCCGCGGACGTAAGTCTCCGGGTCCTGGTCGGTCAGTGCCTCGATGTAGCTGCGGTGTTCGAGCAGCGAGGCCACCGCGCGCTCCAGGCCGGACGTCGCGTCGGCGGCGTGTGTGGGTGTGGAGGAACCGGCGACGGCGACCCAGCGCACTCCGTCCCACGGCTCGAGGCCCTGCTCGACGAGTTCCTGGAAGATCCACCGGTTGCCGGCGTCGCCGGCCGCGTCGAGCGTGGCACGGCCGACGGCGACATGGTCCGGGGTGTTCCAGGCGACGCCGCCCCAGGTGTCCCGGTGGTTGAGCGTGATGACCAGCTCGGGCCGGTGCCGGCGGATCGCGGCGGCGATGTCACGGCGCAGGGCGGTGCCGTACTCGATGACGCCGTCCTTGTGGTCGAGGAACTCCACGGCCGAGACGCCGACCACCGCCGCGCTGGCCCGCTGCTCGCGCTCCCGGAGGGGCCCGCACTTCTCCGGCTCCAGGGTGTCGATGCCCGCCTCGCCCCGGGTCGCCAGCACATAGGCGACCTCGCGGCCCCCGTCGGTCCAGGCCGCGATCGCCGCCGAGCAGCCGTACTCGAGGTCGTCCGGGTGGGCCACGACCGCGAGGGCACGCCGCCAGTCTTCGGGCATGGGCTGGAGTTGAGTGGTCGTCATGTCCGCAGACTAGTCCGGGGACCCGTCTCAGGCCTCGTCACGCGCCATGGCCAGCAGCCGGTCCAGGACACGCGTGCCGCCGGTGCGCACGCCGTCGTGCTCGAACTCGTCCGTGATCCAGGTGCGCAGGCCGCGGATGGTGCGGGCGGTCCGCAGGGAGTGGGCCGTGTCGACGTACATGTCGTCGTGGTAGACGGCCGCGACGACCGGCACCTTGTTGGTGGCCAGGCGGGCAGCGTCGTACAGGGGCGTCCAGTCGGTGCGGGCGGCGAGCAGGTCGGCGGTCTCGCGCAGGGGCCGCAGGGCCGGGTCGCAGTCGAACATCCAGGGGTGGATCGACTCGCCGGTGAACAGCAGCGGCTCGTCGCCCGCGAGTGCCTTGGCGGCGTCGAACTGCGGGAACTCGGCTCGGACCCGCTCGGCCGACCAGTCGGTGGGCCGGCCGTCCTGGCCGTAGATCGACTCGTGGACGAGCGCGTACAGCGGGTGGCGGGCGTAGGACAGCATGCCCTGCGCCTGCTCCTGGAAGGCGTCGGACAGGGTGAAGCCCTGCGGGGTGCGGACGAAGGCGTCCTCCAGGAGGTAGTGGAGGCGGTGGGTGCCGTCGCCGGTGCCGAGGAGGATGCCGAGGGACTGGAACGCCTCGACGGTGAGCCGGTAGCCGTTCGGCAGGACCACGTCGTGGGTCAGCAGGTGGTCGGCGACCCGGCGGGCGCGCTCGGCGTCCTGCGGGTACCGGGCGTAGTGGGCGGCGACCTTGCGTTCGATGCGTGGGAAGGCGGCCCGGTAGACGTCGTCGGCGTGGGCGTCCAGGGCGGGCAGCCCGCCGGTGATCACCGCGGTGGCCAGGCCCTCGGGGGCGAGGGAGAGGTAGCTGGTCGCGCAGAAGCCGCCGAAGCTCTGGCCGAGGACGGTCCAGGGCGCGCCGCCCGTGACCAGCGGGCGGATGGCCTCGCAGTCGCGGACGATCGAGTCGGCGCGGAACCGGGTGAGGTAGTCGGCCTGCTCGGCGGGGCCGCCGCGCAGCGGGAGCGTCTGCCGGTTGGCGGGCGTGGAGTGACCGGTGCCGCGCTGGTCGAGGAGCAGGACGCGGAACTCCTTCAGGGCCCTGCCCAGCCAGCCGGGCCTGCCGACGGAGCGGTCCGCGCCGAAGCCGGGACCGCCCTGCAGATAGAGCAGCCAGGGCAGCTCCTGGTGGGCCTTGTCACTCGCCACGACCTCGCGGGCGTACAGCTCGATCGTGTCGCCCTCGGGGTGGTCGTGGTCGAGGGGGACGGTGAAGCGACGGTCGGTGAGGACGACTCCGGGCTGGCGGTAGCTGACGGTCAACAGGGCTCCCGGGACGGACGGATTTTCGGACCGCGTCCCAGTTCATCACAGGGAACGTCCGCGGGCGGGCCCTTCGGATCATGAAACCTTCCTGAACGGACGTTCAGGCTCAGCGGGCAGAGAGACTGGAGCGTCGGACCACCAGCTCCGGCTGGAGGACGACCCGTCGGTGCTCGTGCGGCTTCACCGCGCCCTCCGCCTCCGTCTCCTCCAGGAGCAGGTCGGCCGCCATGGCGCCCATGGTGACGGCGGGCTGCCGTACGGAGGTGAGCGGGACGGCCGCCGCGGCCGCGAACTCGATGTCGTCGTAGCCGACGATGGCGAGGTCGTCGGGGACACCCACGCCCGCCGCGTACATGGCCTGCAGGACGCCGAGGGCGAGCAGGTCGTTGGCGCAGAACACGGCGGTCGGCCGGTCGGCGAGGCCGAGCAGCCGGGCTCCGGCGTCGCGGCCCGCGGCGACGTCCAGCCGTTCGGTGGGCAGCTCGCGCAGCGCCTCGGGGCCGAGCCCTGCCTCGGCGAGCGCCTCCAGGGCGCCCGTGCGCCGGTCGCGGACCTGGTTGAGGCCGGGCGGGCCGCTGACGTACGCGATCGAGCGGTGCCCGGCGTCGACGAGATGGCGTACGGCCAGGGCGCCGCCCGCGACGTCGTCGACGGAGACCGAGCACTCTGTGGTGCCCTCGGCGACCCGGTCGACCAGGACGAACGGGATGCCGTGCCGCCGGAAGGCCTCGATGTTGCGCCCCGTCGCGTCGGCGGGGGTGAGCAGCACGCCGCGCACACGCTGCTCGGCGAAGAGGGAGAGATAGTCGGCTTCCTCCCCCGGGTTCTGGGCGCTGTTGCAGACCATCACGCCGAGTCCGGCCTGACGGGCGGCACGCTCGGCGCCTCGTGCCACGTCGACGAAGAAGGGGTTGCCCATGTCGAGGACGAGCAGCCCCATGATCCGGCTGCGGCCCGCGCGCAGCTGACGCGCGGACTCGCTGCGGACGTAGCCGAGCCGGTCTATCGCGGACTGCACGCGGGCCCGGGTCTCGGTCGCGACCGTGTCCGGGCGGTTGATCACGTTCGACACCGTGCCGACGGAGACTCCGGCGGCACGGGCGACGTCCTTGATACCCACCGACTGGGACATCGGACAGGGACCTCCAGAAGGGGGAAAGAGGGGGCGGGGGCCGGAGCGGCTTCACATTACCGGCATGCCGCCCCGGCGACCGGGTCCGGTCAGGCGGGCAGCCGGAAGTCGATGACGTGCAGCGCCGAGGGCGTCGTACCGCTGGATTTCTCCTGGTACATGAAGGACAGCACCCCGTCCTGCGCGGCCCGTGTCTCGTCGATGACGACCTCGCCGAAGGCGTTGAGGCCGCTGCCGTCGAACAGGATCCTCCAGTCGGTGTACCCGGAGGCCGCGGAGGCGCCGGCGATCCGGCCGAAGGGGAAGACCGCGTACGCGTTGTCGTACTTGTCCAGGAGCAGCTTGGTGCGCTGGCTGGAGTTCAGCGGGACCGGGATCTCGGTCTTCTGCCAGGTGCCGGAGGCGTTCCTGCGGACGTGGAAGGCGCGGCCGTCGGCGGTCCGGTTCGCGACGTAGTTCGTGGTGCACTGTCCGAAGCGGCCGGGGACGTAGGAGATGATCGCGTGCGGCCGGCCCGCGGAGTCGGTGAACTGGCTCTCCTGGTTCATCAGGGAGTGGTCCGCGTTCAGCGGGTCGACGACCAGGCCGGTGTCGTTCACGGACACCTTGTCGGAGCCGCCGGTCGTGCCGACGACGGCGCCGGCGTTGTTGCGCCAGGTGCGGCCCCGGTCGTCGGAGTAGACGTAGCCGGTGTCGTGGTTGCTGATGCCGCCGCCGTCGCACATCACGGCGCCGTTCTGCTCGCGCCAGGTGAAGAAGGAGTGCAGCCGGCCGTTCCGGTCGTAGTCGATGCCGTGCAGGTACATGTTGCGGGCGGTCGAGGAGCCGTGCTCGCTGGTGTAGGTCCCCGTGGAGGCGGACCATTCGCCGAGGTTGGTCCACTTGGTGCCGTCGTACTCGGCGAGCGCGTTGCGGCCGTTGCCGGAGACGGCGACGCGGTAGCTCAGCTGGAGCCGGCCCTCGGGCGTGGAGACGAACTGCGGGTAGGTGAACTGCGAGGTCAGCGCCAGCCCGTCGAGGGTGGACTGCGGCGCCCCGAAACGGGCGGCGGTCCAGCTCAGCCCGCCGGGGTTGTCCATCAGCCCGGCGACCGACTTGACGTAGGTGAAGCCGTCGCTGTGGGAGTCCATGTTGAGGTGCAGCCGGCCGTCGGTCCTGGAGACGCCCATGGAGATGACGTTGTGGGAGTCGTCGTACCGCAGGGTGTGCCCGACCTTCACGGTCGACCAGGTGCTCGCCCCGAGGGCGCGGCGGCCGACGACGGCGTTGCGGTCGGCCGTGTACCAGACGGCGTACTGGTAGCCCTTGTAGGTGAGCAGGCCGTTCTTCTGGAACGCGTTGTTGTTGACCAGTCCGTCGTACGACACGAAGAAGACGGCCTGGCTGTCGAGCGTGGTGGTGCCGGTCCGGGTGACCGAGGGGCCGGGGTCGGCGGCCCGGGCGGTGCCGGAGGCGAGGGCGGGGGTCACCACGGCTTCGGCGAGGGCGGCGGCCAGCAGCGTGCGTCTGTGCATCTCATGGACTCCATCGTCATACGAGGTGGAACACTTCCGTGAGCGGTTTCATGGCCTCGTCGGGCCGGGCGCCGTCCAGCGACTCGAAGAACGGCGCCATCTCCGCCTGCCAGCGGGCGTTGACGTCGGTGGCTTCCATCCCGGCCAGGGCGGCCGCGAAGTCCTCGGTCTCCAGATAGCCGACGAGCAGCCCGTCCTCGCGCAGGAAGAGCGAGTAGTTGTGCCAGCCGGTGTCCGAGAGCGCCTGGCGCATCTCGGGCCACACGGTGGCGTGCCGCTCGCGGTACTCGTCGAGACGGTCCGCCCTGACCTTCAGCAGGAAGCACACGCGCTGCATCAACAACCCTCCGGGGACTAGAAGTTGAACTGGTCGATGTTCTTGGCGTCGAACACGGTCGGCTTGCCGAGGCTGATCACGCCGTCCTTGCCGATGGTGTACTCGCCCATCGAGCCGGCCTTGAAGGTCTCGCCCTCCTTGCCGGTGATCTGCCCGGAGGACAGGGCGACGGCGGTACGGGCGGCCAGCTCGCCGAGCTTGGCCGGGTCCCACAGCTCGAACGCCTCGACGGTGCCGTTCTTGACGTACTTGCGCATGTCGTTCGGGGTACCGAGGCCGGTCAGCTTGACCTTGCCCTTGTACTTGGAGCCCGACAGGTACTGGGCGGCGGCCTTGATGCCGACGGTGGTCGGGGAGATGATCCCCTTCAGGTTCGGGTACTCCTGGAGCAGGCCCTGGGTCTGCTGGAAGGACTGCTGGGCGTCGTCGTTGCCGTACGCGGTCTTCACCAGCTTCATGTTCTTGTACTCGGGCTTCTTCAGCTCGTCCTTCATGAAGTCGATCCAGGTGTTCTGGTTCGTCGCGGTCTGCGCGGCGGACAGGATCGCGATCTCGCCCTTGTAGTCGAGCTGCTTGGCGAGCAGCTGCACCTCGGTACGGCCCAGGTCCTCGGCGGAGGCCTGCGAGACGAAGGCGTTGCGGCAGTCGGCCGTGGTGTCGGAGTCGTAGGTGACGACCTTGATGCCGTTCTTCATGGCCTGCTTGAGCGCGGTGCACAGGGCGCCCGGGTCCTGGGCGGAGACGGCCATCGCGTCGACCTGCTGCTGGGTGAGCGTGTTGACGTAGCTGACCTGCCCGGCGGTGTCGGTGGCGCTGGAGGGACCGACCTCCTTGTAGCTGGAGCCGAGCTCCTTCAGCGCCTTCTCGCCGCCCTTGTCGGCGGAGGTGAAGTAAGGGTTGTTGACCTGCTTGGGCAGGAACCCGACGGTGAGCCCCTTCTTGGTGGCCGCGTTCGGATCGGCCTTGCCGGCGGTGGCGGCGGAACCTCCTTCGCTCGCGACGTCCTTCTTGGTGGTCCCGCCGCAGGCGGTGAGGGCCAGGGCGAGCGAGGTGGCAGTGGCGAGCACCGCGCAGCTGCGGCGGAGGGTTGTCTTAGGCATGACGGTTTCCTTTGACGAAGGTGAGTGAGACGCGCCTTTGTTTCTTAGGGGCGCGGGGAACTGCGCGAACAACCACAGACAGGCGGTCAGCCGGACGATTGAGCACGCAACACGGCGATCTGCCGAACCACCCGCGGCCCAAGAACGGAAAGCACAAGCAACACACCGGTCACGACGATCTGCGACTGCGCCGAGACATCCTGAAGGCTCATCACGTTCTGCAGCGCCCCGAGCAGAAACACCCCGGCGATCGCACCGCCCAACGTGCCCTTGCCCCCGTCGAAGTCGACCCCGCCGAGCAACACCGCCGCCACAACCGACAGTTCGAGCCCCGTCGCGTTGTCATAGCGCGCGCTCGCGTAGTGCAGGGCCCAGAAGATGCCAGTCAGGGAAGCCATCAGCCCGGTCAGCGTGAACAGGAGCAGCTTCTGCCGCTTGACGCGGATACCGGCGAACCGCGCCGCCTCCTCACTCGCCCCGATCGCGAACAACGACCGCCCGAACGGCGTGGCGTGCAGCGCGACCACGGCGATGGCGAGCAGGACGAGGAACGGCAGGAAGGCGTACGGGATGAACGTGTCGCCGAGACGCCCGGCCGCGAAGTCCAGGTACTGCGTGGGGAAGTCGGTCACCGCGTCGGACCCGAGCACGATCTGCGCGATACCCCGGTACGCGGCGAGGGTGCCGATGGTGACGGCGAGGGACGGCAGCCCGAGCCTGGTCACCAGCAGACCGTTGATCAGCCCGCACACCACACCGAGGAGCAGGCAGATCGGGATGATCGTCTCGATGGCCATGCCCTGGTTCCACAGGGCCCCCATCACGGCACCCGACAGACCCGCCGTCGAGGCGACCGACAGGTCGATCTCCCCGGACACCACCAGCAGGGTCATCGGCAGGGCGATCAGCGCGATCGGAAGCGTGTTGCCGATCAGGAAGGACAGGTTGAGCGCGTTGCCGAATCCGTCGACGAACCCGAAGGAGAACAGCAGCACCACGACGAGCAGGGCACCGACGGCGGAATCCCACCTTTTCAAGGCGGACCAGCGGATCGCTCGGCTCAGGGAGATGTCAGCCATGGCGGGCGTTCCTCTTCTTCAGGGCGGAGGCCACGCGCAGCGCGACGACCCGGTCGACCGCGATCGCGAGGATGAGCAGGATGCCGTTGATGGCGAGCACCCAGACCGAGCTGACACCGAGGGCGGGCAGCACACTGTTGATGGAGGTCAGCAGCAGCGCGCCGAGGGCCGCGCCATAGACGCTGCCGGAGCCGCCGGTGAAGACGACGCCGCCGACCACGACGGCGCTGACGACGGTCAGTTCGTAGCCGTTGCCGGTGCCGGAGTCGACGTTGCCGAACCGGGCGAGGTACATCGCGCCGGCGAGTCCGGCGAGGGCGCCGCAGAAGGTGTACGCGGCGAGGATCCGTTTGCGGACGGGGATGCCGGCGAGCCGGGCGGCCTCCGGGTTGGAGCCGAGGGCGTAGAGCTCGCGTCCGCTGCCGTAGTGCTTGAGGTAGTACGCCGTCGCCACCAGCACCGCCAGGGCGATCAGCGCCAGGTACGGCACCGCCCAGATGCCGCCGGAGCCGAAGTCGACGAATCCGCCGGGCAGATCGGCCGCGGTGATCTGGCGCGAGCCGACCCAGATGGAGTCGATGCCGCGGATGATGTAGAGCGTGCCGAGGGTGACGACGAGCGCGGGCACCTGGCCCAGGCTGACGAGCAG
The DNA here is from genome assembly GCF_053643595.1 of Streptomyces sp. NPDC055506. Lineage (NCBI taxonomy): Bacteria > Bacillati > Actinomycetota > Actinomycetes > Kitasatosporales > Streptomycetaceae > Streptomyces > Streptomyces sp. NPDC055506. Next base: position 104,937 of record NZ_JBSHKH010000004.1, read on the forward strand.
CCCGTTGAGCAGTCCGAAGCCGATACCGAGCAGGACGGCCAGCGCGATCGCCACGACCGGGTTGCCGCCGCCCTGGAGATACGTTCCGGCGGCGAAGGCGCTGATGCCGAGCGTGGATCCGACGGACAGGTCGACGTTCCTCGTGATGACCACCAGGGACTGGCCCGTGGCGACCAGCACCAGGATCGTCGCGTTCAGCAGCAGGTCCTTGATGCCCTGCTCGGACAGGAACTCGCTGTTGCCGGCCTGGGTGACGGCGATCATCACCAGGAAGACGACCAGGATGGCGAGTTCGCGCATCTTGAAGACCCGGTCGACCAGCCGTGTGCCGCTCGACTTGGGCACGTCGGCCACGGGGGCCTCTCGGGGAGTGACTACCGTCATGCGGCGGCCCTCCCGGTGGCTGCGGCCATCACGGTTTCCTCGGTGGCGTCGGAGCGCGGTATCTCGGCGGTGAGGCGGCCCTCGTGCATCACCAGCACGCGGTCGGCCATGCCGAGGATCTCGGGCAGGTCGGAGGAGATCATCAGGACGGCCACGCCGTCGGCGGCCAGCTGGGACAGCAGCCGGTGCACCTCGGCCTTGGTGCCGACGTCGATGCCCCGGGTCGGCTCGTCGACGATCAGCACCCTGGGGCCGGTGGCCAGCCACTTGGCGAGCACGACCTTCTGCTGGTTGCCGCCGGACAGGGTGTTGACGGTGTCGGCGATCCGGGCGTACTTCACCTGGAGCTTGACGGCCCAGTCGAGGGACCTGCTGCGCTCGGCGCCGCGGTCCATCAGCCCCGCCTTGACGGTCGTACGGAGCCCGGTGAGGCCGATGTTCCGCTCGATGGACATGTCCATCACCAGGCCCTGGGCGCGCCGGTCCTCGGGGACCAGGGCGAGTCCGGCGGACATCGCGGTGGAGGGGGCGCCGTTGACGAGGGCCCTGCCCTGTACGGAGACCTCGCCCGCGTCCCAGCGGTCGATGCCGAACACGGCCCGGGCGACCTCCGTACGGCCGGCGCCGACGAGCCCGGCGAGGCCGACGATCTCACCGTGCCGCACCTCGAAGGAGACGTCGGTGAACACGCCCTCACGGGTCAGGCGGCGCACACTCAGGGCGACCTCGCCCGGCGTCACGTCCTGCTTGGGGTACAGCTCGTCGAGGTCCCGGCCGACCATGCGGCGCACGAGGTCGTCCTCGGTCATGCCGTCCAGGGGCTCGCTGGCGATCCAGGCGCCGTCGCGCAGGGTGGTGACCCGTCGGCAGATCTCGAAGATCTCCTCCAGCCGGTGGGAGATGAACAGCACGGCGGCGCCCTGGTCGCGCAGGGTGCGTACGACGCCGAAGAGACGGGCGACCTCACTGCCGGTGAGGGCGGCGGTCGGCTCGTCCATGATCAGGACGCGGGCGTCGAAGGAGAGGGCCTTGGCGATCTCGACGATCTGCTGGTCGGCGATGGACAGACCGCGGGCGGGCCGGTCGGGGTCGAGTTCGACGCCGAGGCGCTCCATGAGGGCGGCCGTCGCGTTGTGCGTGGCCTTGTGGTCGATCCGGCCGAAGGCGCGCTTGGGCCTGCGGCCCATGTAGATGTTCTCGGCGATCGACAGGTCGGGGAAGAGCGTGGGCTCCTGGTAGATCACGGCGATGCCGGCGTCGCGGGCGTCGCCGGGGCCGTTGAAGACGACGGGCGCACCGTCGAGCAGCACCTGGCCGGTGTCCGGCCGGTGCACTCCGGCGAGTGCCTTGATGAGGGTGGACTTGCCGGCGCCGTTCTCGCCGGCGAGGGCGTGCACCTCCCCGGGGAACAGCTCCAGGGAGACGTCCCGCAGCGCGCGGACCGCGCCGAAGGACTTGGACACGTCCCTCAGTGCCAGAACCGGGGCCGGACCCGTGGTGGACGGGTGGGTCATGAGGGCTCCTCGACGACGCCGGCGGGAGGCCCTCTCGGCGTCGTGAAAGGTTTCAACTGGATTGCCGGGACGTTAGGCGGGCCGCGCATGTCACGTCAATGGGTACCGGTCGAAAATATTTCGAGGACAGAAGGTCACGCACCGGTCACGGGAAACCGTGTGGGCCGGAGGGGTTGACACCCCTTCGGGGGGCCCATAGCTTCGCGTCCTGAATCGTTTCATTCAGTGGTCGCTACGACCCGATGCCACAGGAGCCCTGACGTGACCGAGCTCGCCGCGGCGAAGACCGCTCTCAAGACCCAGGCCGTCGAGACGCCGTCGTGGGCGTACGGGAACTCGGGCACCCGGTTCAAGGTGTTCGCGCAGGCGGGCGTGCCGCGTGATCCGTACGAGAAGCTGGACGACGCGGCGAAGGTGCACGAGTTCACCGGGGTCGCCCCCACGGTGGCCCTGCACATCCCGTGGGACAAGGTCGACGACTACGCGGCGCTGGCGAAGCACGCGGAGCGGCGTGGTGTGCGGCTCGGCGCGATCAACTCCAACACCTTCCAGGACGACGACTACAAGCTCGGGAGCATCTGCCATCCGGACGCGGCGGTGCGGCGGAAGGCCGTGGACCATCTGCTGGAGTGCGTCGACATCATGGACACCACGGGGTCGACGGACCTGAAGCTGTGGTTCGCCGACGGGACGAACTATCCCGGGCAGGACGACATCCGCGGGCGGCAGGACCGGCTGGCCGAGGGGCTCGCGGAAATCTACGAGCGGCTGGGCGAGGGGCAGCGGATGCTGCTGGAGTACAAGTTCTTCGAGCCGGCGTTCTACACGACGGATGTTCCGGACTGGGGGACGGCGTACGCCCACTGTCTGAAGCTCGGGCCGAAGGCGCAGGTCGTGGTCGACACGGGGCATCACGCGCCGGGGACCAATATCGAGTTCATCGTGGCGACGCTGTTGCGTGAGGGGAAGCTCGGAGGGTTCGACTTCAATTCGCGGTTCTACGCGGATGACGACCTGATGGTGGGGGCGGCGGATCCGTTCCAGCTGTTCCGGATCATGTACGAGGTGATTCGGGGTGGGGGGTTCACTCCTGAGGTCGCGTTCATGCTCGATCAGTGTCACAACATCGAGGCGAAGATTCCGGCGATCATTCGGTCGGTGATGAATGTGCAGGAGGCTACGGCGAAGGCGTTGCTTGTTGACGGGGATGCGTTGGGTGCGGCGCAGGCGGCCGGGGATGTTCTTGAGGCCAATGCCGTGGTGATGGATGCGTACAACACGGATGTGCGGCCGTTGCTTCGTGAAGTGCGGGAGGAGATGGGGTTGGACCCCGAGCCGATGGCGGCGTACCGGCGGTCCGGGTGGGCCGAGAAGATCGTTGCCGAGCGGGTTGGTGGGGAGCAGGCGGGGTGGGGTGCGTAAGCGTCTGCCGAGTTCTGTTGTCTGCGGGGTGCGGGCCGGTTGTGGCTGGTCGCGCAGTTCCCCGCGCCCCTGAGTGAGTCACCCGCCGTCCCTTGAAAGGAACACGTATCCATGGCAACCCATCCCGAAGCTGCCGCTCTGCTCGCTCGTTCGCATCGGCTCGGGGCCGATCCGCGTAACACCAACTACGCCGGCGGCAATGCCTCCGCCAAGGGCACCGAGACCGACCCCGTCACCGGTGGGGACGTCGAGCTGATGTGGGTCAAGGGGTCCGGTGGGGATCTCGGGACGTTGACCGAGGGCGGGCTGGCCGTGTTGCGGCTGGATCGGATGCGGGCGCTGGTCGAGGTGTATCCGGGGGTGGAGCGCGAGGACGAGATGGTCGCCGCGTTCGACTACTGCCTGCACGGGAAGGGCGGGGCGGCTCCTTCGATCGACACCGCCATGCATGGGCTGGTCGAGGCCGCTCATGTCGATCATCTGCATCCTGATTCCGGGATCGCGCTCGCCTGTGCCGCCGATGGAGAGAAGCTGACCGCCGAGTGTTTCGGGGACAGTGTGGTGTGGGTGCCGTGGCGGCGGCCCGGGTTCCAGCTGGGGCTGGACATCGCCGCCGTGAAGGAGGCCAATCCGCAGGCCATCGGGTGCGTTCTCGGCGGGCACGGGATCACGGCCTGGGGTGACACCTCCGAGGAGTGCGAGCGGAACTCGCTGCACATCATCCGGACCGCCGAGAAGTTCCTGGCCGAGCGGGGGAAGGCCGAGCCGTTCGGGCCGGTGATCGAGGGGTATGCCGCGCTGAGTGCCGGTGAGCGCCGGGAGCGGGCCGCCGCGCTCGCGCCGTATGTGCGCGCCCTCGCTTCCCAGGACCGGCCTCAGGTCGGGCACTTCAACGACTCCGAGGTCGTCCTCGACTTCCTGGCGAGCGCCGAGCATCCGCGGCTGGCCGCGCTGGGCACCTCCTGCCCGGACCACTTCCTGCGGACCAAGGTCCGGCCGCTGGTGCTGGACCTGCCGCCGGCCGCTCCGCTCGACGAGGCCGTCGCGCGGCTCAAGGAGCTGCACGCCGAATACCGCGAGGAGTACGCCGCCTACTACCAGCGGCACGCCCTGCCCGACTCCCCCGCGATGCGCGGCGCCGATCCGGCGATCGTGCTGGTCCCGGGCGTGGGCATGTTCAGCTTCGGCAAGGACAAGCAGACCGCCCGGGTGGCCGGGGAGTTCTACGTCAACGCCATCAATGTGATGCGGGGCGCCGAGGCCGTCTCGACATACGCGCCCATCGAGGAGTCCGAGAAGTTCCGGATCGAGTACTGGGCGCTGGAGGAGGCCAAGCTTCAGCGGATGCCCAAGCCCAAGGCGCTCGCGACGCGGGTCGCGCTGGTGACCGGTGCCGGCAGTGGGATCGGGAAGGCCATCGCGCACCGGCTCGTGGCCGAGGGCGCGTGTGTGGTCGTCGCGGACCTCAACAGTGAGAACGCCGCGGCCGTCGCCGAGGAGCTGGGCGGGCCGGACAAGGCGGTCGCCGTGACGGTCGACGTCACGTCCGAGGAGCAGATCGCCGAGGCGTTCCGGGCGGCCGTGCTGGCCTTCGGCGGAGTCGATCTCGTCGTCAACAACGCGGGCATCTCGATCTCCAAGCCGCTGCTGGAGACCTCCGCCAAGGACTGGGACCTCCAGCACGACATCATGGCGCGCGGGTCCTTCCTGATGTCGCGGGAGGCGGCGCGGGTGATGATCGCGCAGGGGCTCGGGGGCGACATCGTCTACATCGCCTCGAAGAACGCCGTGTTCGCCGGGCCCAACAACATCGCCTACTCGGCCACCAAGGCCGACCAAGCGCACCAGGTGCGGCTGCTCGCCGCCGAGCTGGGCGAGCACGGGGTCCGGGTCAACGGGATCAACCCGGACGGTGTCGTGCGCGGCTCCGGGATCTTCGCCGGGGGGTGGGGGGCCAAGCGGGCCGCCGTGTACGGGGTCGAGGAGGAGAAGCTGGGTGAGTTCTACGCGCAGCGGACCATCCTCAAGCGCGAGGTGCTGCCGGAGCATGTCGCGAACGCCGTTTTCGCGCTGACCGGCGGGGACCTGACCCACACCACCGGGCTGCACATCCCGGTCGACGCCGGCGTCGCGGCCGCCTTCCTGCGATGAGCGCCGCCGTGAAGTCGTACGCCGCGGTCGACCTCGGCGCGTCCAGCGGGCGCGTCATGGTCGGCCGGGTCGGCCCGGACTCGCTGGAGCTGAGCGAGGCCCACCGCTTCCCGAACCGGCCGGTGCGGGTGCCGGAGGGGCTGCGCTGGGACGTGCTCGGGCTGTACGCGGGCGTGCTGGACGGGCTGCGGGCGGCCGGGAGGGTCGACTCCGTCGGCATCGACAGCTGGGCCGTCGACTACGGCCTGCTGGATGCCGACGGGGCGCTGCTGGGCAACCCGGTGCACTACCGCGACAGCCGGACCGAGGGCGTCGCCGAGAAGGTGTGGGCGACTGCGCCCGCCGAGGAGCTGTACGCGGCGACGGGGCTTCAGTACGCGCCCTTCAACACCCTGTACCAGCTCACCGCCGCCCGTTCCACGGCCCAACTCGACGGGGCCCGGCGGCTGTTGCTGATGCCGGATCTGCTGACGTACTGGCTGACCGGTGAGCAGGGCACGGAGTTGACCAACGCCTCGACGACCCAGCTGATCGATCCGCGCACCCGGGACTGGGCGTACGGGGTCGCGGAGCGGCTGGGCATCGATCTCGGGCTGTTCGCGCCGCTGCGGCAGCCTGGGGATCCGGCGGGTGTGCTGCGGCCGGAGGTGCTGGAGGAGACCGGGCTGACCGGTCCCGTGCCGGTGACGGCCGTCGGGTCGCACGACACCGCGTCGGCGGTCGCCGCCGTACCGGCGTCGGGCGAGCGGTTCGCGTACATCTGCACCGGCACCTGGTCCCTGGCCGGTCTCGAACTGGACGCTCCGGTGCTGACCGAGGAGAGTCGGGCGGCCAACTTCACCAACGAGCTGGGGCTGGACGGCACGGTCCGGTACCTGCGCAACATCATGGGGCTGTGGCTGCTCCAGGAGTGCGTGCGGGCCTGGGGCGAGACGGATCTGGGCGCGCTGCTGCTGGAGGCCTCCAAGGTGCCCGCGCTGCGGTCGGTGGTCGATGCGGGTGACGCGGCGTTCCTCGCGCCGGGGCGGATGCCCGAGCGGATCGCCGAGGCGTGCCGGGCCTCGGGGCAGCCGGTGCCCGGGTCGCCGGCCGAGGTGACGCGCTGCATCCTCGACTCCCTCGCCCTCGCCCACCGCAAGGCGGTCCAGGACGCGCAGCGGCTCGCCGGGCATCCGGTCGACGTGGTGCATGTAGTGGGCGGGGGTACGCGCAACGCGCTGCTGTGCCAGCTGACCGCCGACGCCTGCGGGCTGCCGGTGGTCGCCGGGCCGACGGAGGCCGCCGCCCTGGGCAACGTGCTGGTGCAGGCGCGGGCGCACGGTCTGGTCGGTGACCTGGAGGGGATGCGGCGGCTGCTCGTCCGGACGCAGCCGCTCACGCGGTACGAGCCGCGCGGCGGGACCGAGCGGTGGCGCGCCGCGCAGGACCGGCTCGCCGGGGACTGACGGGGTCTCCCCCGAGTCTTGTCCCCGCACTACGCTTCACTCATCCGATGATCGACCACAAGGAGCCGCGATGCGTGTCGCCCTGTTCCTGACCTGCGTCAACGACACGCTGTATCCGGACACCGGGCGCGCCGTGGTGAAACTGCTGACCAGACTGGGCGTCGACGTCGACTTCCCGATGGCGCAGACCTGCTGCGGGCAGGCGCACTACAACACCGGATACCGTCATGAGGCCGAGCCGCTCGCCCGGCATTTCTCCGATGTCTTCAGCGAGTACGAGGCGATCGTGACGCCGTCCGGGTCGTGCGGGGCGATGGTGCGCGAGCTGTATCCGAGGATGGGTGAGCGAGCCCGGGCCGAGGGGCGTGGGGACACCCTCGCGGCCACGCTGGCGCCGGTGGTGCCGAAGACGTACGAACTCACGGAGTTCCTGGTGGACGTTCTGGGCGTGACGGACGTCGGGGCGTACTACCCGCACAGGGTGACGTACCACCCGACCTGCCACGGGCTGCGCGGGCTCGGGCTCGGCGACCGGCCGCGGCGGCTGCTCCAGGCCGTGAAGGGGCTGGAGCTGGCCGAGTTGCCGGGGGCCGACGAGTGCTGCGGGTTCGGCGGCACCTTCGCGTTGAAGAACTCCGATGTCTCGGCGGCCATGGGCACCGACAAGGTGCGCAACGCCGAGTCGACGGGCGCCGAGGTGCTGTGCGCGGCCGACAACTCCTGTCTGATGCACATCGGCGGGACGATGACCCGGCTGCGGACCGGCATGCGGCCGGTGCACATCGCGGAGATCCTGGCGAGCACGGAGGAGGAACCGGCCGTATGAGCGGGACGTATCTCGGTATGCCGGCGTTTCCGGAGGCCGCGCGGGAGGCCGTGGGCAACGAGACGCTGCGCGGCAATCTGCGGCACGCCACGCACACCATCCGCGCCAAGCGTGCCAAGGCCGTGACGGAGGTGTCCGACTGGGCCGAGCTGCGCGAGGCGGGCAAGCGGATCAAGGACCACACGCTGCGCCATCTCGACCGCTATCTGGAGCAGTTGGAGGAGTCGGTCACGGCGGCGGGCGGCATCGTCCACTGGGCCGCCGACGCGGAGGAGGCCAACGAGATCGTCACCCAGCTCGTGAAGATGACGGGCGAGTCGGAGGTCGTCAAGGTCAAGTCGATGGCCACGCAGGAGATCGGGCTCAACGAGGCGCTGGAGGCCGAGGGCATCCGCGCCTACGAGACCGATCTCGCCGAGCTGATCGTGCAGTTGGGCAAGGACCGGCCCTCGCACATCCTCGTCCCGGCCATCCACCGCAACCGGGGCGAGATCCGGGACATCTTCCGCTCCGAGATGAGCGAGTGGGGCCGCGCGGCCCCCGAGGGCCTCACCGATACGCCCGCCGAACTCGCCGAGGCGGCCCGGCTGCATCTGCGGGAGAAGTTCCTGCGCGCCAAGGTCGGCATCTCCGGCGCCAATTTCATGGTCGCCGAGACGGGCACCCTGGTGGTCGTGGAGTCGGAGGGCAACGGCCGGATGTGCCTGACCCTGCCCGAGACGCTGATCTCGGTCGTGGGCATCGAGAAGATCGTGCCGACGTGGCGGGACCTGGAGGTGTTCCTCCAGACCCTCCCCCGCTCGTCGACGGCCGAGCGCATGAACCCCTACACCTCGACCTGGACCGGCACGACGGACCAGGACGGACCCGGCACGTTCCACCTCGTGCTGCTGGACAACGGCCGCACCGACACTCTCGCCGACGAGGTCGGCCGGCAGGCGCTGCGCTGCATCCGCTGCTCGGCGTGCCTCAACGTGTGCCCGGTGTACGAGCGGGCCGGCGGCCACGCCTACGGCTCGGTGTACCCGGGCCCGATCGGCGCGATCCTCAGCCCCCAACTGCGGGGCACGGCCAGCGAGATCGACGCCTCGCTGCCGTACGCGTCCTCGCTGTGCGGGGCGTGCTACGAGGTGTGCCCGGTCGCCATCGACATCCCCGAGGTGCTGGTGCATCTGCGGGAACGGGTCGTGGAGGGCGGTGAGGTCACCCGGGAGGGCAACAAGGTGGTGCTACGTCCGGCGAAGGGGCATGCCGCCGAGCGTGCGGCGATGCGGGCGGCCCGCTGGGCGTTCACACACCCGGGCGCGCTGCGCACCGGCCAGCGCGCCGCCTCCCGGACCCGTCGTTTCCATCCCCGTGCGCTGCCGGGGCCCGGCCGGGCCTGGAGCGGGACCCGGGATCTGCCGCCGGTGCCGGCCGAGCCGTTCCGGGACTGGTGGCTGCGGACCCGTGGTGGGAAGGACGGTGCCAAGTGAACAGCAGGGAGCGGATCCTCGGTCGGGTGCGGCGCGCGCTGGCGGACGTGCCCCGGGACGACAATCCGTACGAGCAGGCGGTTCCGCGTGACTATGTGCGCGAGCACGGGGACCGGAGTGCCGAGCAGACCGTCGAGCTGCTGGCCGAGAATCTGGCGGACTACCGGGCGATCGTGCACCGCACGGACGCCGAGGGGCTGGCCGGGCTGATCGCGGGGCTGCTGGAGAAGCGGGGGTCGGCTTCGGTACTGGTGCCGCCCGGGCTGGACTCGGCGTGGCTGGAGCGGACTGGGGTGACTCGGGTGGCGGACCGGGCGGAGAGCACTCCGGGCGAGCTCGACCGGGTGGACAGTGTCGTGACGGCCTGTGCGGTCGCGATCGCCGAGACCGGCACCATCGTGCTGGACGGCTCACCCGACCAGGGCCGGCGCCGGATCACCCTCGTCCCGGACCACCACATCTGCGTCGTGCGTGTGCCCGGGCAGGTCGTGTCGTCGGTGCCGCAGGGCCTCGAACGGCTCGACCCGATGCGCCCGTTGACCTGGATCTCCGGGCCGTCGGCGACCAGTGACATCGAGCTGGACCGGGTCGAGGGGGTGCACGGTCCGCGCACTCTGGAGGTGGTCCTCGTCGGCGGAGCGTGATTCACGGCAGGATGGAGTCGACGTAGCCGCCGTCGACTCGCAGGGCGCCGCCCGTGGTCGCGGAGGCCTGGTCGGAGCCGAGGTAGACGACCATGTTCGCGATCTCCTCCGGCTCGATCAGCCGTTGCAGCAGGGACTGCGGCCGGTGCTGCCGCATGAAGGCACGCTGGGCCTCGTCCCAGGGCAGGTCGCGGTCGACGAGCTGGTAGACGAAGTCCTCGACGCCGCCGGTGTGGGCCGGCCCGGCGATGACGGAGTTCACCGTGACGCCGGTGCCGGCCGCCTGCTTGGCGAAGCCCCGGCTCACCGCCAGCAGGGCGGTCTTCGACATGCCGTAGTGGATCATCTCGGCGGGGATGACGACCGCCGAGTCGCTGGCGATGTACTGCACCCGGCCCCAGCCGCGTCCGGTCATAGCGGGCAGGACGAGCCGGGTGAGGCGTACGGCGGCCAGGACGTTCACCTCGAAGTAGCGCCGCCACTCGTCGTCGCTGATCTCCAGGGGGTCGGCGGACTCGAAGACGCCGAGGTTGTTGACGAGGATGTCCACCTGCCCTAGGGCGTCCACCGCCTGCCCCGCGCCCTCCTCGGTCGTCACGTCGGCGGCCACGGGCACCAGGTCGGCGCCGGGGGCCTCGCCCCGCAGCCGGTCCACGGCCTCCCGCACCCGCGCGGGCGAGCGGCCGTTGACACCCACCCTGGCGCCCGCCCGGGCCAGGCCCGAGGCGATCGCGGCGCCGATGCCCTGCGTGGAGCCGGTCACCAGAGCGGTGCGGCCCTTCAGATCGATCTGCATGCCGGGTCAACCCTTTCGGTGCTGGTGTGATCGGGTACCCCCGGGGTGTCGCTGAGTACACCCCCCGATACGGGTTCTGCGGCCAGTGTGGTCACGTCACCTTCTCCGTAGCGTCGAGGACGAGACACAGGGCGTGTCGGACGGAGGGGGACGACGATGGTGCGCACCGGCCTGCGCAAGGACCAGGACCAGGACCCGGGACCGGCGGCCGAGGCGCTGCGGCTGGTCAAGGTCACCAAGACGTACGGGAGCGCCGACAGCGCCGTGACCGCCCTGGACGAAGTGACGCTCGGTCTGGGGCGTGGCACGTTCACGGCGGTGATGGGGCCGTCCGGTTCCGGCAAGTCGACGCTGCTGCAGTGCGCGGCGGGGCTCGACCGGCCCGACAGCGGGATAGTGCGGGTCGACGGCACGGAGCTGACGGGCGGCGGCGAGGCCGAGCTGACGAGGTTCCGGCGCGGCCGGATCGGGTTCGTGTTCCAGCAGTACAACCTGCTGGAGACGCTGACCGTCGCTCAGAACACGGTGCTGCCGCTGAAGCTGGCCGGTCGGCGGGTGAACCGGCAGCGGGTCCGCGAGGTACTGACGGCGGTGGGACTGGGTGACCGGCTGGGGCACCGGCCCGATCAGTTGTCGGGCGGTCAGCGCCAGCGGGTCGCGATCGCCCGGGCGCTCGTCACCGAGCCGCGGGTGATCTTCGCGGACGAGCCGACCGGCGCGCTGGACACCCGCAGCGCGCGGGACGTGCTGCAACTGCTCCGGCAGGCGGTGCGGGTGCACGGCCGGACCGTGGTGATGGTGACGCACGACCCGGTCGCCGCCTCCTACGCCGACACCGTGCTGTTCCTGGCGGACGGCCGGCTCGCGGGCCGGATGGACGCGCCGACGGCCGACGCGGTCGCGGAGCGGCTGGCGCACCTGGGCGACGACGTGCGGACGGGGGTGTGAGCCGTGTTCGTCCTCGCGATGCGGTCGATACGGCAGCGGCCCGGGCGGTTTCTCGCGACCCTGCTGTCCGCGTTCCTCGGCGCGGCGATCGTCATGACCTTCAACTCGATGCACGACACGGCCGGGCAGCCGGGCGTGGACCAGGTGAGCAGGGAGACCCTGTCCACCGCGGCGGGCGTGGTCGGCGGCTACGGCACCCTGCTGGTGTTCTTCGCGATCGCCTCGACGCTGACGGTGAACGTGCGCCAGCGGGCCGCCGAGATGGAGCTGTTGCGCTGCTCGGGGGCGACTCCGGCGCAGCTCAAGCGGATGGTCGTGGGTGAGGCGCTGGCCGTGGCCCTGGTGGGCGCGGCGCTGGCGATCGGCCCGGCGCTGCTCGGCGGCCGTGCGCTGCTGGAGGTGTTCCAGGACAGCGGTCAGGTCGCCCGGTCCGTCGAGTACTCCTTCGGTCCGGTGGCGTCCTCGTCCGGTATCGGCGTCACACTGCTCGCCGCCGTGGGGGCCGCGTTCCTCGCCGTGCGGCGTGCGACGGGCGGGAGCCGGCAGCGGGGCCGGGCGCGGACGGTCCTCGCCTACGCGGCTCTGGTGGCCGGTGCCGCTTCGGCGACCTCGACGTTCGTGTTCTCGGCGACGGACGCCGCGCTGATGGCGCCGCCGACGTACGGGGCGATCCTGCTGTCCGTCGGGTGCGCGCTGCGGGCGCCGCGGCTGCTGGCGGCCGTGCTGGACCGGCTGCCGCTGAGCGGCGCGAGCGGCTGGCTGGCGGTGCGCAATCTGCGCGAGCGGGCCGGGCAGCTCGCCGGGATCCTGATGTCGCTGATCCTGTTCACGGCGGTCGCCACGGCGACCCTGACCATGCAGATGGTGGAGAGCGACGCCATCGAGGCCTCGGGGGCGGTGAAGTCGGTCGACGCGAAGACCCTCGAGACGCTCAACTTCACGGTCGTCGGGATCATCGTGGTCTTCGTGTGCGTCATGCTGGTGAACTCGCTGTACGCGGCGACCAGTTACCGGATCCGGGAGTTCGGGCAGCAGCGCCTCGCGGGGGCCACTCCGGGGCAGGTGCTCGGGCTGGTGGGGGCCGAAGGGCTGATCCTGATGGTCACGGGGGTGGTCTTCGGCACGCTGGCGGCGCTGGCGGGGGTCGTCCCCTTCACGGTGGTGCGCACCGACGAGGTGGTGCCGGGCGAGTTCTTCGGCATCGGCGCGGCGGTCGTCACGGTCGCGGCGGCGGTGACGCTGGGCACGAGCCTGGCCACGGCCCGGCGGACGCTGCGCACTCCGGCTGTCGGGGCGGTCGCGGTGGCGTGATGACGTGATGAACAGGGCGTTTGCGGGGACGGTGGCTTTCGGCCGCCGTCCCTTCACCGCTCACCGCATGGCGGACGCGTCCAGCAGCGCGTTCACGGTCGCTGTGGTCAGGCCGTCCAAAGTCTCGAGCCCGGCCCCCGCTCGGGCGGCGGCACCGTCGAAGACCAGCATCAGCTGCCGGGCGAGCAGCTCCGCGTCCCGCGCCCCGCCCTCCTCGGCCTGTGCGCGGAAGAAGCCCAGCAGTCGCTCCTTCGCCCCGCGGGCGACCGCACTCGCCGGGTGCCCGGGATCCTTGAGCTCGACCAGCGCGGCGAGATAGGGGCAGCCCTGGTAGGCGGGTTCGGCGGAGGCCTTCTCCAGTCGTTCGAAGACATGCAGGATCCGCTCGCGCGGAGTGCCGGTCTCCTCCTGCGGGCCGGGCACCAGCCGTGCCTCGTACTCCGGGAGCCGCCCGGCCAGGCTCGCCGCCAGGACCTCGTCCTTGCTCGCGAAGAGCTGGTACATGGACCGCTTCGAGACCCCGGCGCTCCGGCACAGCGCCTCCACGCCGACGGAGACGCCCTCGCGGTAGAAGATCTCGGCCGCCGCGTCGAGCAGCCGGTCCCGGGTGGACGCCTTGTCTGTGGTGGCCATAGAGGTGAGGCTACCTCGCCCCGGGGCGCGGGGAAACCGATCGGTCTACCGCCTTCCGGTACCCGGAACCCTCGTGACATCCTGGCTGAACAAGCGCTTAGATAGTGCTCTGATCCTCGCCGCTGACCTGGAGGCCCCGTTGTTCACATCCGTCGACGACGTCTCCGCGCGTCTGGCCGGGACCGGGTATCTCGCCTCGCCCGCGGTCGCCACGACCGTCTTCCTCGCCGACCGCCTGGGCAAGCCGCTGCTGGTCGAGGGCCCGGCCGGGGTCGGCAAGACGGAGCTCGCCAAGGCCGTCGCCGAGGTCGCGGACGCGCGGCTCGTGCGCCTCCAGTGCTACGAGGGGGTCGACGAGTCCCGGGCGCTGTACGAGTGGAACCACGCCAAGCAGCTCCTGCGCATCAGCGCGGGCCGCGACGAGTCCTGGGACGAGACGCGCACGGACATCTTCAGCGAGGAGTTCCTGCTCACCCGGCCGCTGCTGACCGCCATCCGGGGCGACGACCCGAAGGTGCTGCTGATCGACGAGACCGACAAGGCCGACGTCGAGGTGGAGGGCCTGCTCCTGGAGGTGCTCAGCGACTTCCAGGTGACCGTGCCCGAGCTGGGCACCATCTCGGCGACGCGCCGCCCCTTCGTCGTCCTCACCTCCAACGCGAGCCGGGAGCTGTCCGAGGCGCTGCGCCGCCGCTGCCTCTTCCTCCACATCGGCTTCCCGGACGAGGAGTTGGAACGCCGGATCGTACGGCTGAAGGTGCCGGGGCTCGACGAGGCGCTGGCCCGCTCGGTGGTCCGGGTGGTGGGCGCGCTGCGGGCGATGGACCTGCGCAAGGTGCCGTCGGTCGCCGAGACCATCGACTGGGCGCGCACGCTGCTCGCGCTGGGCGCCGGCACTCTGGACGAGACGGTCGTGCGGGCCACCCTGGGCGTGCTCCTCAAGCATCAGGAGGACGTCCTCAAGGCGAGCGCCAAGCTCGACCTGGACGCGCTGTGACCACCCCGACGGGCCCAGGCGTCGCGGAGCGGCTGACGTCCCTGGTCGGGGCGCTGCGCGCACACGGCATCCGGATCGGCACCGGCGAGACGGTCGACGCGGGGCAGGCGATCGAGGCGCTCGGCCTCACGGACCGGGAGCTGCTGCGCGAGGGGCTGGCGGCGACGCTGCTGCACGGCACCGGGCAACGGCAGGTGTTCGACCCGGTCTTCGACCTGTACTTCCCGCGCGGCGTCGGCGCCCCGGAGCGGAAGGCCGCCGGACGGGACGATCTGCGCGACCGGCTGGCAGCCGCGCTCGCCGCCGACGACCAGACGATGCTGGGCCGGCTGGCGATCGAGGCCGTAGACGGTTTCGGGGGCTACGGCTCCTCGCCCGAGTCGGACGGCTGGTCGTCGTACCAGGCGCTCGAACGGCTGCGCCCGCAGACCCTGCTCGCCCGGGTCCGCGACAACGTGCGTGGGCAGGGCGGCAGTTCGGGGTTCGCCGACCGGCTGCTGGAGGACGAGATCCGGCGACGCATCGATGGTTTCCGCGCGTTGGTGGCCACGGAGGCGCGGCGCCGGGTCGCCGAGCGGCGGGACCGGGACGAGATCGCCCGGCGTGCGGTGGCCCCGACCGCCGAGCAGGTCGACTTCCTGTTCGCCGGGAAAGCCCGGCTGGCGGAACTGCGCCGGGCGGTCCAGCCGCTCGCCCGCAAGCTCGCGACCCGGCTCGCGGCCCGGCGCCGCCGCGCCTCCCGGGGCACCATCGATCTGCGGCGGACCCTGCGCGGTTCGCTGTCGACGGGCGGCGTGCCGATGAAGCCGGTGCTGCGCCGGCGCCGCCCGGCCCGCCCCGAACTGGTGCTGCTGTGCGATGTGTCGGGGTCGGTGTCCGGGTTCTCGGACTTCACGATGCTGCTGGTCCAGGCGCTGCACGACCAGTTCAGCAAGGTGCGGGTGTTCGCCTTCGTCAACCGGATCGACGAGGTGACCGCGCTCCTGAGGCACGGCACCGCGGACCCGGAGGGGCTCAGCGCCCGCATCGGGGCGGAGGCCACCCTCACCGGATGGCACGACAGCAGCGACTACGGCACTGCGCTGGGCGAGTTCGCCGAGATCCACGGCGACGCGGTCGGTCCGCGCACGACCGTGTTCGTCCTCGGTGACGCCCGGACGAACCGGAGCGACCCGAATCCGCCCGCCGTACGGCTGATCGCCGAACGGGCACGCCGTGTCTACTGGCTGAACCCCGAGCAGCGCTCCCTGTGGGGCACGGGCGATTCCGTCGCGCCGCTCTACGCCGAGCTGGTCGAGATGCACGAGTGCCGCAATGTCGGACAGCTCAGCGCGCTGGTGGCACGGCTGCTGCCGGTGTGACCCAGGGCGCTGTCAGGCGACGGCGAGCTGCGGGTAGAGGGCGGCGGGGTCGGCCGCCAGCCCGGCCTTGACCTGGCGGGAGATGTCATCGGCCAGGACCTCGTAGGCGCCCGACTCGACCCCGTCGAGGGCCTGGGCCGCGACACTCCCGGCCGTGGACTTCGGAGCGTCGATGTCGGCGGTCAGATCGGTGTCGACGTACCCGACGTGCAGGCCGGTGACCTCGATGCCCCGCGGCTTGAGGTCGAGTCGCAGCGAGTTGGTCTGGGACCAGAAGGCGGCCTTGGACGCGCTGTAGGAGCCGGCGAGGCCGATCCACGACAGCACGGAGTGGAGGTTCAGGATGTGGCCGCCGCCGTTGCGCTCGATGACGGGGACGAAGGCCCGGGTCACCAGGAGCGGACCGTAGAAGTTGGTCTCAAACTCCCGGCGGACGTCTTCGACGGGCGAGTCGAGGAAGTTCGCGTTCACCGACGCGCCCGCGTTGTTGATCAGCAGGGTGACGTCCTGTGCCCGCTCGGCCGCCGCCGCGACGGACGCGGGGTCGGTGACCTCCAGCGCGAGCGGCACGGCGTCGGGGTGCGTGACGGTGCGCGGGTCACGGGCAGTGGCGTACACCTTCTCGGCACCCCGCTCGTACAGGGCCTCGACCAGGGCCCGGCCGATGCCGCGGCTGCCGCCGGTGACCAGCGCGACGGAACCTTCGATGGCGGTCATAGGGGTCTCCCTCGTGTTCTCCACACAGGAAACCGATCGGTTTCCCACGAAGGGAAGCGTAAACCGATCGGTTTCCGGAGAGCAAGAGGGGGCTACTTCTTCGCGAACTCCCTCGCCGACTGCCCCTGGAAGTCGTAGACCACGACCTGCTCGTCGCCCACCACCCAGGCGTCGTGGCCGGGTGTGCAGACGAAGACGTCGCCGGGGCCGACCTCGCTCTCACCGCCGTCGTCCATGCGAATGTGCATGCGACCCTGGAGCATGTAGGCGTTGTGGTGCATCTGACAGCTGCCGGTGCCCGCGATAGGGGCCACGGACTCGGACCAGCGCCAGCCGGGCTCGAAGGTCGCCACGGCGAAGTCGAGCTCCGTCATGTGGACGGCTTCGAGGTGACCGCGGGGAAAATCACGCCGCTCGTCCGGCTTGTCGAGCGTCTTCACTTCCAACATGACGCGCTCCCTTCCGACCGCGGCGCACCGCGGCCGGGGGCCGGTCTCCCCGGCGGCCCTGGACACCGCCGTCGGCGGCCGGCCTCCTACCCCTCAATCGTCCGCCCGTCCATCCGGGGCCGCCAACCGAAGAACGCCCGCTCAGGCCTCCTTTCCGCAGAGCTCGGCGAAGCGTCCGGCGTCGATGTTGCCGCCGGAGAGGATGACGCCGACACGGCGTGGGAGACGGCCCGCGCGGCCGGTCAGCAGGGCGGCGAGCGGGGTGGCGCCGCTCGGCTCGAGGACGATCTTCAGGCGTTCGAAGGCGAACCGCATCGCGTCCCGGATCTCGTCGTCGCTGACCAGCGCGATCTCGTCGACGAGCCGCCGGTTGACGGAGAAGGTGAGTTCGCCCGGGGTGTGCAGGGCCTGTCCGTCGGCGATGGTGTGCGGCACTGGGATGCTGATGCGCCGTCCGGCCTCCAGCGAGCGCTTGGTGTCGTCCCCGGCCTCCGGTTCGACGCCGATCATCCGGATGTCCGGGTGCAGCCCCTTGGCCACCGTGGCGCTCCCGGCCATGAGCCCGCCACCCCCGACCGGTGTCACGATCGCCCCCAACTCCCCCGCCTCTTCGAGGAGTTCCAGTGCGGCCGTGCCCTGGCCGGCCATCACGTGCGGGTGCTCGTACGGCGGGATGAGGGTGAGACCCCGCTCGGCGGCCAGGGCCTCGGCGATGGCCACGCGGTCGCCGGCATAGCGGTCGTAGGTGACGATCTCGGCGCCGTACCCGGCGGTGGCCGCCCGCTTGGACGGCGGGGCGTCCTCCGGCATGACGATCACGGCGGTGGTGCCGAGCTCGCGGGCGGCCAGGGCGACGGCCTGGGCGTGATTGCCGGAGGAGTAGGCGGCGATGCCCCGCGACAGCTGCTCGGGGGTGAGGCGGGAGGCAGCGTTGTAGGCACCGCGGAACTTGAAGGCGCCGACGCGCTGGAGGTTCTCGCACTTGAGGTGCACCTCGGCACCGGCGAGCGCGTCGAGGGTGCGGGAGCGCAGCACCGGGGTGCGGTGGGCGACGCCCTTGAGCCGGGCGGCGGCGTCCCGGACGTCGTCGAGGGTGACCGGTGGGGTGGTGGTCGTCACGCGGGTCCTCCGGTGGAAGTGTCGTGGGCGGCCCGGGCCTGGGAGAGGTAGTTGTAGGCGGAGGCGCGGGAGATCCCGAGCCGGGCGGCGACCTGCTCGACGGCGCCGCGCACGGCGAAGACACCGCGCGTGTCCAGCCCGCCGAACAGCTCAAGGCGCTCCGCGCGGTCCAGTTCCGCCCAGCTCCCCCGCTGCTTCGACTGGTGGACGTCGACGAGGGCGTCGACCACGGCGTCGATGTCGTTGCCGAAGGTGGTGGTCGGCAGTTCCGCCGGCTCGGGGCGGATTCCGGCGAGCGCGCCGAGCAGGCCGTGGACCTGGCTGACGGCGCTGACGTCCACGTTGACGCAGAGCGCGCCGAACACGGTGGCCGTGGAGTCCCGCAGCACCATCGTGGAGGACTTCACCAGCGTGCCGTTCCGGGTGCGGGTCACGTAGTTCAGCTCGTCGGCCGCCTCGTCGCCTCGGGCGAGCACGCGCATGCCGATCTCGCTCATCGCACCGCCGACCGATCGCCCGGTCACCGAGCCGGCGACGGCGGCCACCGACTTCTCCGGGTTCCGGTAGTCGTGCAGCACGACCTCGCAGACCGGCCCGAAGGTCGCGGCGATTCCTTCGACGACAGGTGTCAGCGCGGCGAGGATCGCATCCCGTTCCGCGGTCAGAGTCTCTCGCATGGATTTAGACTATGCGTCCAACTCTTGGATTTCCAGTCCAAATCCTCGCCACTTCAACAGTTGGCAATGGTTTTCACATGACTTCGGCCGGAATCCGCTTTTGACATTCATTCCCATCTAGCGTGGCGCTGCCAAGTACCCCTGTGCACGTCCGCCATGGAGGAGCCATGCCCCTGTCCACGTCCCGCTGCCGCCTGGCGCTGCTGATCAGCGCGTCACTGGCGCTTCTCGCGGGCTGCGGCAGCTCGTCGGACTCCACCGGCGGCAAGAGCACACCGGCCCGGGTCGCGGTGGTCGCCTCCACCGATGTCTACGGCGACATCGTGCGGCGCGTGGGGGGCGACAGAGTCGACGTCACCTCGATCATCAGCGACCCCGACCAGGACCCGCACTCCTACGAGGCCGACCCCCAGAACCAGCTGGCCCTGTCCAAGGCCGAGGTCGTCGTGGAAAACGGCGGCGGTTACGACGACTTCGTCGGCCGCATGCTGAAGGGCGGCCACAACGACTCCGCCCAGGTGATCGACGCGGTGAAGGTCTCCGGCAAGACCGCTCCGAAGGGCGGCGAGCTCAATGAGCACGTCTGGTACGACTTCCCCACAGTCGCCCGCGTCGCCGACCGCGTAGCCACGGCCCTCGCCACGGCCGACCCGTCCGACGCTGCCGCCTTCAAGAAGAACGCCACCGCCTTCAAGGCCGGGCTCGCGCCCCTGGAGGCGAAGGAAGCCCGCATCAAGAAGGAGCACGGCGGCGAGGGGGTGGCGATCACCGAGCCCGTGCCGCTGTACATGACCGAGGCGAGCGGGCTGGTCAACCGGACGCCCGCGGAGTTCAGCGAGGCGATCGAGGAGGGTGACGACGTCTCCCCGCGGATCCTCCGGGAGAACCTGGCGCTGTTCAGCGGCAGGAAGGTCGAGGCCCTCGTCTACAACGAGCAGACCACCGGCCCGCAGACCGAGAAGACCGAGGCGGCGGCCAAGGCGGCGGGCATTCCCGTCGTGCCCGTGACCGAGACCCTGCCGAAGGGCACGGACTACCTCGGCTGGATGACCGCCAACGTCGACGCGCTCGCGGGCGCGCTGGCCAAGTGACGCCGATATCCCGGCAGGACGGCGTCCCTGTCATCAGTCTGCGCGGCGCGGCCCTGTCGTACGGCGCCCGCGAGGTGTGGAGCGGCCTCGATCTCGACGTACGGGCCGGGGAGTTCCTGGCCGTGCTGGGGCCGAACGGTGCGGGCAAGACCAGTTTCGTACGGGCACTGCTGGGCCGCCGTCCGCTGTCCGCCGGGACGCTGACCGTCCTCGGCCGCCCCGCCCGCGACGCCGCCCGGGACGTCGGCTACGTCCCGCAGCAGGCCGCACTGTCCGCGCAGGCCATGCTGCGCGCCCGGGACCTCGTACGGTTCGGCATCGACGGGCACCGCTTCGGGCCACGGCTGCGCACCGCCGGGGTCCGTCGCCGGGTCGACGAGATCCTCGAGGCGGTCGGGGCGTCGGCCTACGCCGATGTCCCGCTCGGGATGCTGTCCGGCGGCGAACGGCAACGCGTCCGCATCGGGCAGGCCCTGGCCACCGAGCCGCGGATCCTGCTGTGCGACGAGCCGCTGCTGTCGCTCGACCTGAACCACCAGCGGGCCGTCACCGAACTGATCGACGCCCGGCGCCGCTCCCACGGGACGGCGGTGGTCTTCGTGACACACGAGATCAACCCGGTGCTGGGGCTGGTCGACCGGGTGCTATACCTGGCCCTCGGCGGCCACCGCGTCGGCACCCCGGACGAGGTGCTGACCTCCGAGTCGCTGTCCCGGCTGTACGGCACGCAGGTCGACGTCGTGCGGGTGCGCGGCCGGGTGGTGGTCGCGGGCGCGCCCGACGAACCGGCCGCATCGGCACACCATCCCGAGCCGTCGGACGAGACGGACGGAGTGCGCGCATGACGCTCGCCGCCGGGATCTGGCACCAGATCTTCGACTTCACCGACTACGGCGAACTCCTCGCCCTGGTTCGCAACTCCCTCGTGGCGGGCGTGGCGCTGGGGCTCGTGGGCGGGCTGGCCGGGGTGTTCGTGTTGATGCGGGATCTGCCGTTCGCGGTGCACGGCATCAGCGAACTGTCCTTCGCGGGCGCGTCGGCGGCGCTGCTGCTGGGCGTGAACATCGTGGCCGGGTCGATCGCCGGCTCGCTCCTGGCGGCCGGTGTCATCGGGGTGCTGGGGACGCGGGCCCGGGACCGCAACTCGGTCATCGGCATCGTCATGCCGTTCGGGCTGGGCCTGGGCGTGCTCTTCCTGGCCCTCTACCAGGGCCGGGCGGCCAACAAGTTCGGGCTGCTCACCGGGCAGATCGTGGCCGTGGACACCCCGCAGATGTCGTGGCTGCTGGGCACGTCCGTGCTGGTGCTGGCCGCGCTGGCGGTCATGTGGCGTCCGCTCGCCTTCGCCAGCACCGATCCGGATGTGGCGGAGGCGCGCGGGGTGCCGGTGCGGGCGCTGTCCTTCGCTTTCATGCTGGTGCTCGGCCTCGCGGTCGCCCTGTCGGTGCAGATCGTCGGCGCGCTGCTGGTGCTGACGCTGGTCGTCACCCCGGCCGCTGCCGCCGCCCGCGTCACCGCGTCGCCGGTGCTGCTGCCCGTGCTGAGCGTGCTGTTCGCCGTGGCCTCGATCGAGGGCGGCATCCTGCTCGCCCTGGGCAGCAGCATCCCCATCAGCCCTTACGTCACGACGATCTCGTTCGGCGTCTACGCGGTGTGCCGGGTGGCCGGCGGGGACCGGGTCCGCCGGACATGCAGCACTCCGCCGTCGGCGGGACGCTGGTGATATCAGCACGGTCACGCGTCCCGAGGAGATCGTCATGAACAGCGCCACCCTGGAAGACATGCGGACCACGCTGCGAGGACCGGTCATAGGCCCGCGGGACGCCGAGTACGACCAGGCCCGCAAGATCTACAACGCGATGATCGACAAACACCCCGCCGCGATCGTGCGGTGCGCGGACGCGGCGGACGTCATGGCCGCGGTCGCCTACGTCCGCGATCACGGCCTGGAACTCGCCGTGCGGGGCGGCGGGCACAGCGGACCGGGCCTGTGCCTGGTGGACGACGGTGTGACCATCGACCTCTCGCCGATGCGCGGGGTGCGTGTCGACCCGGCGGCGAAGACCGCGCAGGCCGGCGGCGGCGCTCAGCTCGGCGACCTGGACCACGCCACCCACGCGTTCGGCCTGGCCACCCCCACGGGCATCATCTCCATGACGGGGGTCGGGGGCCTGACCCTCGGCGGCGGACACGGCTATCTCACCCGTAGGTACGGCCTGACCGCGGACAACCTGATCGCCGCCGATGTCGTGCTGGCGGACGGCGGCTACGTCACCGCGAGCGCGGACGAACACCCGGACCTGTTCTGGGCCCTGCGGGGAGGCGGCGGCAACTTCGGCATCGCGACCTCCCTCACCTACCGGCTGCACCCGGTGGACACGGTCGGGGTGGGGGTGACCGTCTGGCCGGTGGAGCACACCCGCGAGGCGCTGGCGTGGTACCGCGAGTTCCTGCCACAGGCGCCCGAGGACGTGTACGGCTTCTTCAACGTCTTCGTCGTACCGCCCGGCCCGCCCTTCCCCGAGGAGCTCCACCGGCAGAAGGTGTGCGGCATCGTGTGGTGCCTCACCGGAGACCTGGACCGGCTCGACGAGACGCTCTCAGTGGTCAACGAGGCCGGACCGCCGGCCTTCCACTTCACGACCCCGATGCCCTATGTCGGGCTGCAGAGCATGTTCGACGAACTGATCCCGACCGGCTACCAGTGGTACTGGCGTGGCGACTTCTTCGACCACATCCCGGACGCCGCCCTGGACGTCCACCTCAAGTACGGCGAGAACAATCCCACCCAGCTCTCGCTGATGCACCTCTACCCGGTCGACGGGGCGGTCCACCGGGTGGACCCGGACGACACGGCGTGGAGCTACCGGGACGCGGTGTGGTCCGGCGTCTTCGCCGGTGTGGACCCCGATCCGGTCAACGCCGGGGCCATCAGGCAGTGGTGCGTCGGCTACCAGGAGGAGCTGCACCCGTACTCCATGGGCGGCTCGTACGTGAACTTCATGGGGTCGGGCGAGGGCCAGGAGCGGGTCCGGGCGACCTACCGCGACCACTACGACAGGCTCGCCCGGGTCAAGCGGACCTATGACCCGGACAACCTGTTCCACGCCAACCAGAACATCGCGCCGGCGCAAGGGTGACGACACGGGTCTCCGCTACGGGAGGCGGCCATGGGACAAATGATCAACGCTGACAGTGTGGATCTCTGGGTCGAGCGACGGGGCCAGGGACCCGACGTCCTGCTCATCTCGGGTCTCGGGGACCCCGCCGAGGCGTGGGAGGCGCAGCTCGACGGGCTCGCGGACCGCTACCGGCTCACCGCCTTCGACAACCGTGGCGTCGGGCGTACGCCGCTGCCCGAAGGGCCGCTCACCGTGCCTCGGATGGCAGACGATGCCGCGGCGCTGCTGCGCGCGCTCGAGATACCGGCCGCCCATGTGACCGGCTTCTCGGGAGGCAGCTTCATCGCCCAGGAGCTGGCATTGCGGCATCCGGGCCTGGTCCGCAGCCTGGTCCTGATGAGTACGGCGGCCCGCCCGGACCCCTACTTCCGTGCCATGACGCGCTTCTGGGACTGGATGGTGGAGCGGGCCCCGAGCGAGCGGGCCATGCTCGAGGCGTTCTACCTGTGGATCTACACGCCGCGCGCCCACGCCGACGGCACGGTCGACCGGCTCATCGACGAGGTGCTGGCCTTCGGGCACCCGCAGTCCACGGAAGCCTTCCGGCGCCAGCTCGCGGGGTTCGGCCGCCATGACACGGCCGACCGCCTCGGCGGCATCACGGCACCGACACTCGTCCTCTCGGGCGAGATCGACCTTGCCACACCGCCCCGCCTCGCCCGCGCGGTCGCGGACGGCATCCCGGACGCCGAGTTCGAGATCCTGCCCGGGGAGGCGCATCAGCCGTTCCAGGAGGTGCCGGACGTGTTCAACGCGCGGGTCGAGGCGTTCTGGCGCAAGGTGGAGGCCGGGGACTGACGGTTCGTCACTCCTCCAGCCGGCGCAGTCGTTCCGTATCGCAGGTGCGGGGGCAGGTGCCGCAGGCCTCGTCGGGCCGGATGGCGTAGTAGAGGCAGCAGCCGGCGCGGGTGCGGGTCGTGTGACGGCGGCCGTCGGTGCCGGTCAGCAGGCGGAAGTCCGCTCCCGAGGGGTACGGGCTGACGGGTTCGGGGAGCAGGGCGGTCGCCGCGCGCACGGCGTCCTCCTCGTGGCCGAGGGTCCGGCCGAGGTACCAGATCCCGGAGACGAGGTCGTCGCCGACCATGCCCCACAGGGCGCGCGGTCCGCGGCGCACGGCGGGTCCGAGGGCGGTGAGCAGCGGGCGCATATGGTCGGCGACCGCGGCGCGCAGCTCGGCCCGCAGGGCCTCCTCGCCCGCGACGGTCACCGCGCCCGGCAGCGCGGCGACGGGGTCGCCGGGCAGACAGGCGACGCGGGGCTCGGGCGTGATGGTGTACGCCCCGACCGCGAGGTCCAGCCGCACGGACTGGGGCCGGATGCGCGGCACCCGGCGTTCCAGGTACCAGACGCCGCTCATCAGGAGGGCGACCGACCAGGCGTAGTCGTGCAGGGCGCGTGAGGCGGTGACATGGGGGCGGGGGGTGTGGGCGAAGCGGGTGTGGATGCGTGTGGCCTCGGCGTCCAGGAAAGCGTCGAGGACTGACTGGTCCGACGTCAGTTCGGCGGCGGTGACCGCTTGTTGGCCGTAGGCGGTCCCGGGGTCGGCGACCTCGACGGTCAGCGCCTCGCAGATTCCGGTCAACCGCCGGTAGGCGGTACCGAGGACGGAGGCGAGGGTCGGCGGTGACTCCAGGGCAGTGCGCATCGATCACTCCTACGGGCAGTTGCAACCCGCGATTGGATAGGTAAGGCTAACCTAAGGTACAAGATCGTCGGACGTGCTCCCGACCCACCGATGGAAGACCGCCATGCGCCTGTACCTGCTCGCCCTCAATCCGACGGACTCCGTCACCGAGGGCTTCCTCCCCGCCGCAGCCCGGCTGGGCCTGGACGTCACCGTCCTCACCGACCAGCCCGACGCCCACCGAAGAACCTGCCCGGACGTCGAGGTCCTGGAGTGCGACGTGCGGGACTTCCGGGCCGTCGTGTCGCGGATCTCGGCCCACGACCGCCCCGGTGCCGTCTTCACCAACAGCGACCACCTCCAGACCCAGGCCGCCCTGGCCGCCGACTACTTCGGCCTGCCCGGCAAGGACTGGCGGGCCACCCTGCGCTGCAAGGACAAGGCGGAGATGCGCCGCCGGCTGGCCGCCGCCGGGGCGGACACCGTCTGGTCGGCCGAGCTCACCGGGCCTGCCGCCCCGCCGGGCGCGCCCTACCCCTGTGTCGTCAAACCCCGGGAGGGCGTGGCCAGCGAGGACGTCCTGCTCGTGGAGGGCCCCGAGGACCTGGCGATCCGGGCCAAGGAGATCCTGGAGCGCCGGCCGGGCACCACCCTGGTCGTCGAGGAGTACCTCCCCGGCGAGCTGTGCACGCTGGAGACCCTGGGCGACGGCCGGGTCCGCCACGTCCTGGGCGGCTTCCGCACCGCGTTGTCGCCGCCGCCGCACTTCGTCGAGCGGCGCCTCACCTTCGTCCCCGCGCACCCCGAGCCGGTCGTCGCGCAGGTGCTCGCCCAACTGGACGCGCTCGGCGTCGGGTTCGGCGCCTGTCACACCGAGTTCGTGGTACACGAGGGACGGGCACGGATCATCGAGGTCAACTACCGGGCCATCGGCGACCAGTGCGACCTGCTGCTCGAACGGCTCCTCGGCATCCCGCTGTTCGAGCACATCCTCCGCACCCATCTGGGCGAACCGCTCCCGGCCGATCCGGGTGCCCGCCGCGATCGCGCCGCCCTTCTGGAGTACCCGTGCGCAGACCGTGCCGGGACCCTGACCGACGCCCCGGCCGCCGCCGAGCTCACCGTCGACGGGGTGTGCCTGACGTACCGTCCGCTGCGGACGGTGGGCGAGCGGCACGAGCTGTACGGCACCAACCGCGACTACCTCGGCGTCCTGCGGGCCACCGGCACCGACCAGGACACCGTGGACCGCGTGGCCGCCGATTTCCTGGCCGACCTCCGCTGGGAGATCCGGGCGTGACCGTACTGCCATCCGTGCCGGACACCTGCGCGGCCGAGCTGCTCACCCGGGTACTGAGCGCCCTGCTGCGCGAGGACGTCGTCGGCCTGCGTACCCGCAGCACGCTCGTCCACCGGCCGGACGGACCCTGGCTGCGGTGCGCCGCCGGTCGTGACGCCCTGCTGCTGCCGGTCGCCGAGGACGGCTTCCAGTGCCGCTACACCGCCCGGCTGCCGCTGCTCCTGCGGGCTTCGGACGGCGCCGAGCTGACGTCGTACGAGGAGGTGCTGGACGCGCTGCGCGCGCTCGCCGAGCCCGAGGACCGGGCCGGCTTCGACGCCTTCACCGAGGAGTGCCGGCAGACGCTGGCCACGTTACGGCTGCACGCGGACACCCGCGATGCCGTAGCCGGGCGGCTGACCGACCGTCACGGTGCCGAGCCGGCGCGCTGGACCGGCCTCGGCGGCGGGACGGCGTTCGACGCGCTCGCCGCCCGTCTGGACCATCCGGTGTACCCGACGGCACGCGGCCGGGCCGCGCTGGGCGAGGAGCAACTCCGGTCGTACGCACCCGAGTTCCATCCACGGTTCCCGCTGCGCTGGCTCGCCGTGCCCCGGGACGCGGTCCTGCTGACCGGCACGCTTCCGGAACTGTGGCCCACGCCCGCGCGGCTCGGTCTGGCCGAGCTGGAGCGCACGCACCTCGCCCTGCCGGTGCACCCGCTGACCGTCGGCCCAGCGCTCGACGCGGCCTTACGGGCCGCCGGTCTGCGCGGGCGGGCGGTACTGGCCGAACAAGGCTGCCTCGACGTCGTACCGACTCTGTCCATGCGGACGGTGGCGACGACGGCGGACCCGGGACTGCACCTCAAACTGCCCCTGGACACCTCGTCGTTGGGGCTGCGCAACAAGCGGTCAGTCAAGCCCGGCACACTCGTCGACGGGGCCGTGGGGCAGCGGCTGATCCACGCGGTGATCGCCCGCGAGCCCCGGTTCCGGGACACGATCCTGCACGCCGACGAGACCACCTACGCCCACGCGGGGCACGAACTCCTGGCCGTGCTGTGCCGCCGCTACCCGGCCGGTCTCGGGGACTCGGTCGTCGTGCCGATGGCGGCGCTCCTCGCCGAGGCCCCCGACGGACGGCTGGTCGTCGACCATCTCGCCGACCGCTTCTACGGCGGCGATCCGATCGCCCTGCTCGACGCCTGTCTGACGCTGCTGTTCGACTGGCAGACCACGCTGTTCGGGTACGGCATGGCGCTGGAGTCGCACCAGCAGAACATCTCCCTGGTGCTCCGGCCGGGCGGCCTCAGGCTGCTCTTCAAGGACAACGACGGGCCGCGGGTCAACGCGGGGCGGCTGCACGCCCGGATCCCCGGCGGATGGGACTTCGACGACCCCCGGATCCTCGGCACGGAGGACGGGCCGGTGGCCGACCTCTTCGCCACCATCACCGTCCATCTGTGCGCGGGCGCCCACGCGTTCGGGCTGGCCCGGCACGGCCGCGCCCCGCTGCCCGTGCTGCTGCGGCTGGTGCGCGAACGGCTGGCCGAGGCCGTGGAGCGGCTCGGCGGCGAGGCGGGGGACGTTCTGCGCGCCCGGGTCCTCGACGCCCCGGAGCTGCCGGTGAAGGCGATGGTCACGGCCGGGACGCTGCTCAGCAAGGAGCGTTCGGGCGCCGCCGACATCAACAAGCACTACACCACCGGGCCCAACTACCTGCTGGCCTCCCGGAGTACGCCATGAGAACCCGGGACGGGACCGGACCGCCGGTTCCGTCGTCGCCGCCCGTACTCGCCCCGCCCTCCCCGCACCGCGCAACCGCTGGAGCCCGCCATGCCCTCGCTGACCGAATCGCCCGGCCGCACCACCGCGCCGGTCGCCCTGCCCACCGCCGACGACGTGGTTGCCTACACCCTGCTGAACTGCCTGCTGCGCGAGGTGTCCGGGCCGGAGCGGCAGACCGTCGTCGCCGACGGCCGCCTGCTGCTGCGGCTGCCCTGCCGCGGGGTGCTGCTGAGTGTCGCCCTGCGCCGCACCTCGCTGCTCGGGGCGCACCGGTTCACCGGCCCGGTGCGCGAGGAGCGGGACGGCGGCTGGGCGGAGGTGGACTGGCGGCGGCTGGCCGAGTTCACCCGTGACGAGTTGTCGCTGCGCACCGGTGTGCGCAACGAGGAGTTCCTGGCGCAGGTCGCCTCCAGTCACGCGGCCGTCGAGGGTGCGCTCACCGCCCTGCCGGAGGTGCCGGAGCCTCCGGGCGACCCACTGTCCGCCTACCTCTCCTCCGAGCAGTCCCTGCTCTTCGGGCACCGCTTCCACCCCACGCCCAAGGCCCGCACGGGCGACCCGCGTTCCTGGGCGTCGTACGCCCCCGAGACGGGTGCCTCCTTCCCGCTGCGGCACCTCGCTGTGCGGGAGCACCTGATCGCGCAGGAGAGTGCCGAACCGTGGGCCATCGCCGCCCTGGACCGGCTGCGCCCGGACGTCCCGGACGGCTACCGGCTGCTGCCCGCCCACCCGTGGCAGTACGAGACGCTCCGGGAGCACCCGCTGCTGCGCACCGCCCTGGAGCGCGGCGACGTACTCGACCTGGGGACGGGCGGCCGGCCCTTCGCGGCCACCGCGTCCGTGCGCACGCTGTACGACGGGGAGACGTTCCTGAAGTTCAGCCTGAACGTGCGGATCACCAACTGCCTGCGCAAGAACAGCAGTTACGAGCTGACCGGGGCGGTCGCCCTCACCCGGGCGCTGGGCCCGGCCCTGTCCGATCTCGCCGGGCGCTTCCCCGGCGGTGCCGTGCTCCGCGAACCCGCCTACCGCACCCTCGCCCTGCCCGGGCCCGACGGAGTGCCGGACCGCGACCTGCTGGAGGGCTTCGGCGTCATCGTCCGCGAGGGACTGTCCCGACGGCTCGCCCCCGGCACCACTCCCCTGCTCGCGGCCGCCGTCGCCGACGAGTACCCGACGAGCGCCGCCCAGGTTTCCCGGCTTCTCGCCGGGGCGGACGCGGCCACGGCGCTCGACTGGTGGTCGGCCTATCTGGACCTCCTCCTGCCGCCCGTCCTCGCCGCCTACTTCGACCACGGCCTGGTCCTGGAACCGCATCTGCAGAACGTGCTGCTCTGCGTCGACGACGCCGGCCGGCCCGCCCAGGTCCTCTTCCGGGACCTGGAGGGCACCAAGCTGGTGCCCGAGCAGCACACGGAGACGCTGGCCGCGCTGGAGCCGGAGGTGGCCGGGCCGATGACGTACGACGCGCGGCGCGGCTGGGACCGGGTCGTGTACTGCCTGCTCGTCAACCACGTGGCCGAGATGCTCGCGGCCCTCGCCGACCTGCATCCGGAAACGGAGGCGGCACTGTGGGCACGCGTGCGGGAGACGCTGCGCGCCTACGCCGACCGGCACGGCTGCCCGCCCCGTCTGGCCGCCCTGCTCGCCGGGGTGCCGCTGCCCGCCAAGACCAACCTGCTCACCCGCTGGGAGCGCAAGGCCGACCGCCGGGCCGGCTACGTCCGGCTGCCGTCGCCGCTGGGCGAAGAGGTGCTGCACGAGGCGAAGAGGAACTCCCGGTGACCCGCCCCACCTCCGCGGTGAACGACCGCGCTCTGTCACTGCCGTCTACGGAACTACCGGCCTACCTCTACGACTTGACGGCCCTGCGCACACATGCCGCAGGGATTCGGGCCGCGCTGCCCGGGCGGGTCGAGCTGTACTACGCGGCCAAGGCCAACCCGGAGCCGGAGATCCTGGCCGCGCTGGAGTCCTGCGTCGACGGGTACGAGGTCGCGTCGGGCGGTGAACTCGCCCATGTCGCCAAGGCGGTGCCGGGCCGGCCGCTGGCCTTCGGCGGGCCGGGCAAGACGCCGGACGAGATGACGGCCGCGCTGGAGCTGGGCGTCGAGCGCTTCCACGTCGAGAGCGAGCACGAGCTGCGCGTGCTGGCCGAGCTGGTCCGCCGCGTCGCGCCCCGGCGGCGTGTCGCGGTGCTGCCGCGCGTCAACCTGCCGGTTCCCGAGGGCTCGCTCGCGGGGAGCTCGCTGGCGATGGGCGGACGGCCGACGCCCTTCGGCCTGGACCCGGCGCGGGCCGAGTCCGTGATCCGGGCGCTCGCCGACAGCACGTACCCGCAGCTCGAACTGCGGGGCGTACACGCCCACCTGGCGAGCGGCCTGGAAGCGGCGGAACTGCTGAGGGTCGCGGAGGTCGTGGTCGGATGGACCACGGGGCTCGGCGTGCCGGTCGAGGAGGTCAACGTCGGGGGCGGCATGAGCGTCGACTACGCCGACCCGGAGCGCCGCTTCGACTGGGCTGCGTACGGCGAAGGGCTGACCCGGCTCACCGAGGCACATCCAGGACTGAGACTGCGGATCGAGCCGGGGCGGGCGCTCACCGCGTACTGCGGCTGGTACGCCACGGAGGTGCTGGACGTGAAGCGCAGCCACGGCGAGGAGTTCGCCGTCGTCCGGGGCGGCACACACCATCTGCGCACCCCGGCGACGAAGGGACACGACCAGCCCTGCTCCGTGCTGCCCGTGGACACCTGGCCGCACCCGTGGCCGCGCCCGGTGGCGAAGAACGGGCCCGTCACACTCGCGGGGCAGCTGTGCACGCCGAAGGACGTGCTGGCCCGCCGGGTGCCGGTGCCGGTGCCGGAGCTCAGGGCCGGGGACCGGGTGGTGTTCTCCCTGGCGGGCGCCTACGCCTGGAACATCTCGCATCACGACTTCCTGATGCATCCCAGGCCGGGGTTCCACTTCCTGGACGGCGACGCCTAGGGTCCCTCGGCCCCATGCGTGCCGCAGTGTCACGGAGTGGGAGTGGACCGGCCCCGTCCGACCGGTCCACTCCCGTTCCCTCTACGGCCTGAGCTGCCTGCCGCCGGCGCTGCGCCGAGTCAGGCCGCGACGAGGGCGGGTGCCGCCGGTGCCGCCGGTTCCTCGGCCTCGGCCAGCAGAGCCATGAGCGTCGCCCGGGCACGGGCCACCCGGGAGCGGACCGTGCCGACCGGGCAGTCGCTCAGCGCGGCGGCCTCCGCGTACGGCAGCCCGAGCAGCTGTGTGAGGACGAACGCCTCGCGCCGCTCCTGGGGCAGTCCGTCCATCAGCTCGAGCAGTGCCACGCCGTCGTCGAAGCCGGGCAGACCGCGCGGCTGGGCGAGTTCGACCGCCAGCTCCCAGTCCGGCAGATCGGCCGGGCGGGGGCGCACGGCGGAGTAGCGAAGGCTGTCCGCCACCGCACGCCGGGCGATGGCCAGCAGCCAGACGCGTGCCGAGGAACGGCCCTCGAACCGGTGCAGACTGCCGAGCGCCCGCAGGAACGTGTCCTGCGCCAGATCGTCCACGGCCTGCGGATCGGCGCACAGATGGGCGACGTAGCGGATGACGTCACGGTGCAGGGCGCGCACGAAGTGGTCGACGGCCGCGGAGTCGCCACCGCGCGCGGCCAGCGCCCAGGCGGTTATCGACTCGTCGGACGACGGATTTCTCTCGTGCGAAAGGGGCAGGGCAGGAGTGATCACCTGGTGTCCTTCTCGGAAATGCCGGGACCACGCGAACACGCGCGCGGCCCGGTGAGCGGGGTTACGGCCGCATCCGTACGGCGCGACGCGCGGACGGAGGTACGACCGAGACCGGGGCGCGCAGAGTGCTGCCCCGGGACTGCCGGCTGCCGTCAGGCGGCAGCGGCCCCCGCGGGCGGTCCTCGAGAGGTGATCGCGTGGACGAGAAGGAGAAGGCGGGGCGCGCGGTCCGAGGACCAGCGCCGTACCCGCACGGGCGGGGGCGGCGGCGTGGGCAGGGCGAACAGGAGCCGCAGCGGCGCGGCCAGCCTGCTCCCCACGGCGCGCAACAGACGGAAGACGGCACGTTCACCGTGGCCCAGCCACAGTCCGCACAGCAGCGCGGCCAGCAGGTGGGCGGCGAGCATGCCGAGGGACGAGTCACCGCCCGGGGTGTGTCCCGTATGCCCCATGTGATGGGACATGGAGCCCATGTCATGCCCCATGGATCCCATGCCGTGACCCATGGCCCCCATGCCATGACCCGTGGAGGCCATATCCATGGTGTCCGTACCACCCGCTGCCCCGGCGGCCGGTGACGGTACGAGCG
Source organism: Streptomyces sp. NPDC055506 (assembly GCF_053643595.1). Taxonomy (NCBI): domain Bacteria; kingdom Bacillati; phylum Actinomycetota; class Actinomycetes; order Kitasatosporales; family Streptomycetaceae; genus Streptomyces; species Streptomyces sp. NPDC055506. The sequence goes on from NZ_JBSHKH010000004.1 coordinate 137,091, forward strand.
AGAACGCCGAGTGCAGTCCGGTCTGGACGACCACGGCGACGGCGACGACCAGCCGGAGTCCGCGTTCACGGCCCGCCAGGCACCAGCCCGCCACACCCGTCACGGCCCAGCCGGCCACCAGGGTCGACAGGGGAACGTGATCGCCGGACATCATGACGTGCCCCAGGGCGGCGAGCACGACACAGACGGCCGCGAACACCGCGGCCCGTGTCGCGCGAGCACACCACCCTGCTGTCATGGCGCCTCATCTTCGCATCCGGCCCCGATTCTGCACCCATGGGTACGGGCATCGCCCGGCCCTGGTACTCAATCGGCGACGTGTGATCCAGGCCACTGTCCAGGAATCGATGCCTCCGGCCGGGCCACGGCAGAATCCCCGGCGTGGACATCACCGCGCAGGAGCTCAACCGGGCGACCCTCGGCCGTCAGTTGCTGCTGGGCAGGGAGGTGATGGAGGCCGGGGAGGCCGTGCGGCGTGTGGTGGCGCTCCAGGCGCAGCATGCCGCTTCGCCGTATCTGGCGCTGTGGAACCGGCTGGCCGGCTTCTCCCCGGCCGAGCTGGACGAGGCCTTCGCCCGGCGCGCGGTGGTCAAGGCGACCCTGATGCGCATCACACTGCACGCGGTCCACGCTGACGACTACCAGGTGTTCCGCGAGGCGATGCAGCAGACGCTGTACGCGTCACGGCTCGGCTTCCGCTTCGCCGCCGCGGGGCTCACGCCGGCCGACGGCGAGGCACTCGTCCCGGAACTGCTGGACTTCGCCGACCGGCCGCGGACGGCCGCAGAACTCCAGGCGTGGCTGGAGGAGCGGGTCGGCGCGGACAAGAAGGCCGGCGCGTGGTGGGGGCTCAAGGGGTACGCGCCACTGCTCCACCTCCCGACCGGCGGACCCTGGTCGTTCGGCACCCGGGCGTCCTTCGCAGCGGCGCGGACCGGTCCCGTGCCGACGGGCCGGGAGTCGGCGACGGACGCACTCGGCCAGCTCGTCCTGCGATATCTGCGGGGCTTCGGACCGGCGTCGGTGGCGGACGTGGCCCAGTTCGCCATGCTGCCGCGGCAGCCGATACGGCGGACGCTGCTGGCCCTCTCCGACACGGTGGAACAGCTCCGAGGCCCGGACGGGACGGTCCTGTACGACGTACCGGACGCCCCGCGCCCACCGGCGGACACTCCGGCGCCGCCGCGCCTCATGGCCATGTGGGACAGCGTCCTGCTGGCCCACGCCGACCGCAGCCGCGTGATCCCCCCGGACTACCGCCGCCTCGTGATCCGCGTGAACGGTGACGTACTGCCCACCCTCCTGGTCGACGGCCGGGTCGCCGGCGTGTGGCGCGCGATCGACGGCGGCATCGAGGTCACGGCGTTCCACGACCTGCCGCCCACCACATGGGACGCCCTCGCACAGGAAGCCACCTCCCTGACAAGCCTCCTCACCGACCGCGACCCCGAGCCCTACAGCCGCTACCACCACTGGTGGGCGAAACTCCCCGCCGGACAGGTCCGACGGCTCACCGGCCGGGGGTGACTCGTCCGTGGCGGAGCGCGATGATCGCGTTGTCGACGAGTTCCATCACCGGGATCGAGACGGTGTCCGCGGCCAGCGCGACCTTGATCGCGGACTTGAGGCCGAGGCCGGCCCGCAGGACCGTGCATTCCGCGGGAGGCATGGGCGGACCGGGCTGTGATCCTGTCCTGCCCGCTCCCCCGGTGATCGATCCGCTTAGAGTGTCGGGTCATGACGACACAGGCCGACCGGTCAGCGCAGGCGTATCTCTCCGAGTTGTTCTCCCTGGACGGCCGCGTCGCGGTGGTCACCGGCGGGAGTTCCGGCATCGGTCGCGCCATCGCCGGCGCCCTCGCTCGCGCCGGCGCCGGCGTGGTGGTCGTGGCCCGGGGGGAGGCCGGACTGACCGCGACGGTCGAGGAGCTGACGGCTCAGGGCTGCCGCGCCGCGTGGGTCAGCGCCGACCTGAGCACACGCGAGGGGGTGCGGACGGCCGCCGAGCGGGCGGTCGAGGCGTTCGGGGAGCCCGACATTCTCGTCAACAGCGCCGGGATCAATCTGCGCCCGCCGATGGACGAACTCACCGAGGACGTCTGGGACCTCACGATGGCCGTCAACCTGGAGGCGCCCTTCCTGCTGGGGCAGCGCTTCGGCCCGGGCATGGCGGAGCGCGGGTTCGGGCGGATCCTGCACATCAGCTCGCAGCAGGCGCACCGGGCGTTCGTGCAGAGCGGCGCGTACGGCGCGTCGAAGGGCGGACTGGAGTCGCTGGCGCGCTCCCAGGCCGAGGCGTGGTCGCCGCGCGGCGTCACCTGCAACGTCCTGGTGCCGGGCTTCGTCATGACAGCGCTCAACAAGCGCCTGTCGTCGGATCCGGAGAAGGTGGCCGCCCTCGCCGAACGCACGCTGATCGGGCGGAACGGCCTGGCCGAGGACTTCGCGGGCGCGGCCGTCTTCCTTGCGAGCCCGGCGTCCGCCTACGTCACCGGACAGTCGGTCTACGTCGACGGCGGTATGTCCGTCCACTGACGCGGCGGCCTGATCAGCCCGCCGGGTCCTTCCGCCACACGAAGACCTCCGTGCTCGGGGCCCGTTCGGAGAACCGGCCCGTGGGCGAGGCCTCGCGCAACAGCAGCCGAAGGTCCGTCTCGAAGTCGTCCCGGCGTCCTTCGAAGAGGTGCGGGGCCGAGAAGGACATGGAGAACACCCAGGCGACGACATCGTCGAAGGTCCGCTCCAGAATCTGCCCGCCGGGGACGACGAGACGCCGGGGGCCGGAGAAGCCCGACCGGACGAAGACCTCGTCCTCCGCGCCCGGTGTGCCGTGCGCCAGCACCCCGCGGCCCGCTCGTCGCACGGGCCCCAGGTACCGCTTCACCAGGTCGTCCACCCCCGCGTAGGGGACGGCCGGGTGCGGCATGCCGTCGACGGTTCTGGGCTCCGTCTTCAGGTCCGCGATGTGCACCAGCGCCCCGCCGGGCAGGAGCATGTCCCGGACGGTCGTGGCGACCAGGTCGCGGTCCATCCAGTGGAAGGACTGGCCGAAGGTGGCGACGGCGAACATGCCGAGCCCCGCGGGCAGATCCTCGGCCCGCGCCCGCACCCACCGGGTCTTGGCGCCCACTCCCCGGCCGGCCGCCCCGCGCCCGGCCTCGGCGATCATCCCGCTGTCGGGGTCCACCCCCACGATCTCACCGAACAGATGCGCGAGGCTCAGGGCGATGGTTCCGGGCCCGCAGCCCACGTCGAGGAGACGCCCCTCCCCGTCGAGCAGCAGTTCCTCGGCGAGCGCGTCCGCGAGCCCGGCGGCGTACGGCAGCCGTCCCCGCTCGTAGTACGCGGCGGTCCCCGAGAACAAGGTGTCGTCCCACTCCCAGCCGACCACCATGTCCGCCCACCACCCTCACACCACAGAGTCCCGCGACCGCCCGGCCGTTCGACGACCCCGATGATTCCACGGCCCCGCCCGGAGGTTCCCCCGTCGGAGAGCGGCCGACGGGCGCTTGTCAGTGCCCGGTGTCACGCTGGGCACACAGAACCTGCGGAAGGGAAGCATCGCCATGATCACCACCGAGTTCGCCCCCGGTTCCCCCTGTTGGCTCGACCTCGGCGCGCCGGACGTCCGGACTGCCGCTGCCTTCTACGGCGCCGTGCTCGGGTGGGACTTCGAGTCCATGGGCGAGAGCGAGGACTTCGAGGGCGGGATGTTCCGGAAGGACGGCAAGATCGTCGCCGGGCTCGGCAAGCTCACCGAGGAGGGCGCGCGCTCGGCCTGGATGCTCTACTTCAGCGTCCCCGACGCGGACGCCACGACGAAGGCCGTGGAGCAGTTGGGCGGCTCCGTGCGCGTCGCGCCGATGGACCTCGAGGAATGGGGCCGGATGGCGCAGTACACCGACCCGCAGGGAGGCCAGTTCGCCGTGTGGCAGCCGGGGACGACCAAGGGCCTCGACCTGGTCGACGAGCCGGGCTCGCTGTCCTGGACCGAGCTGTACACGAGCGACGCGGCGGCCGCGAAGGAGTTCTACGGCGGCCTCTTCGACTGGCGGTTCAGTGACATGCCGCTGCCGGGCGGCGGGGGCACGTACACGCTGATCACCCCCGCCGGACTGCCCGAGGAGCGGATGCACGGCGGGCTCATGGAGGTCGGCAAGTCGGACCTGTCGCTGGCGAACGGACGGCCGTACTGGCACCCGGTCTTCGCCGTCGACGACTGCGACGCCGCGGTGGCCAAGGTCAGGGAGAACGGCGGCACCGTACAGATGGGCCCCGAGGACGCGGAGGGGGTCGGCCGGCTGGCCGTCTGCCTCGACCCGGCGAACGCGGACTTCGTGGTGCTCACCCCCGCCCAGGGCTGAACCGCCCGCCCCCTGAAGAGGTGCTGCGGCCGGCCCTGGTGTCGGGGGCGGGGTCACCACCAGCGATGGATGTCCCCGGCGATCCGCCGCTTCCCGAGCGGCTGCACCTCGCGGGCGTTGCCCTCGGGGAAGAGGCTCCGGTAGTGCTCCAGCGCCGCGGCGGACGCCTGTACCGGATGGGTCAGGACCGTCCAGCGCACGCCTGTGGTGTAGGGGCAGGTCGTGGTGGACCCGAGGTAGCGGTAGGACTCGGTGCACGGCGGCAGCAGGGTGTCGATCTCCACGTCGGGGACGTCCCAGGGGTCTTCGCTCCGGCGGGCGGATTCCAGCAGCCGGTCCAGGGAGCCGTTGGCGTCGCCCGGGTGGATGAACACGGCGAGCACCGCGTACTCCTTCGCACCGGCTGCGGCCGCAGTCCCGTCCCCGTCACTCTCCCCGATCGTCCGTGCGTACTTCAGGTGCTGTTCCATCGGGAACGCCACCCCGCCGACGGTGTGCTCGGACGGCGTGTGCCAGTGGATGTCCTCCAGGTGGTAGGTCGCGTCGCCGACGCTCATCAGGCAGTCCTGTCCGCGCGGCGGCTCGGCCTTCACCGAGCCCTCCTCGGCCCGGACGCAGTCGGGCCGGTGCCGCTTCGGGCGTTCGAAGCGCAGACGCATGGTGAGCCGGGCCGGATGGCGCAGGCGCAGCGGCGGCAGGGACGAGACGTCGGTGGTCTGCGGACGGATGTCGACCGGGCTCTGGGACTGCAGCGCGGTGTCGACGGCGGAGTGGGCGGGAGCGGTCAGGGACACGGGCGATCACTTTCGGTCGACGGGCGGACGGCCGGGGAACGACGACCGCATCCTTTTCCCTCGGCGGCGCCCCGGACGCGCCAGGTCACCCGGACTGCTGAACACCCCGGATCGCGGCCTTGACGCGCTACGGTCGCGACATGAACCAAGGTCCCGGTGCGGCGGCTCAGGAACCCGGCGAGGACGCCGTCCGCGCGTTCACCGATCTGGCGCGGGACTGGGCGGCGGCGATCGTCGCCAACGACCCCGTACGCATCGCGGGCTTCATGGCGGACGAGTGGGTGATCGTCTCCGAGTCGGGGATCGACCCGAAGGAGAGGTTCCTCTCCCTCGTGGAGTCCGGGGAGCTCAGCCACTCCGCGATGGACCTCAGGACCCGGCCCAGGGTCCGCGTCTACGGCGACACGGCCGTGGTCACCGGACGGGTCACCAACACGGCCCACTTCCGGGGCGAGCGCCACGACGCCGACGAGTGGACGACGGACGTGTTCGTGAAGCGGGACGGCCGCTGGCGGTGCGTGCTGAGCCACATCACATCAGCGGTCCCCGACATCCCGTCCTCGGCCCCCGACATCGCACCGGCGACCCCCGAATGAGCGTTCATGTGTTTTGCATATGATGCGCAAATGCACGACTACAGCATCAGGGAAGCCACGCCCGCGGACATCGACGGGGCGCGGGTGGTGATGCTGGACGCCGTGTACCGCGACTTCGACACCGGCTATGTGCCGAACTGGCACGCCGACATCATCGACCCGGTGCCCTTCTACGTCGAACCGCCGCGGCACACCCTCCTGGTGGCCGTGGACGAGCGGGACGGGACGGTGGCGGCCACGGGGGCGCTGGACGCGCGCGGGCCGGCGCATCCGCCGAACCCGCGCTGGCTGGCCGAGCGGTACCCCTCGGGCGAGACCGCACAGCTGCGGCGGCTGTACGTGGGCCCCGCGCACCGGCGGCGCGGACTGGCCCGGCGGCTGGTGGCAGGCCTGGTCGACTTCGCCCGGGCCGACGGGGGTTACCGGTCCGTCTATCTGCACACGTATCCGCACTCGCCCGGCGCGATGGGCCTGTGGCGGACGCTGGGCAAGGTGGTGTGCGACGAGCGGGAGGAAGTGCCCGGCGGCGGCAGCGGCGTGGTGCACTTCGAGATTCCCTTCGCCTGAGCACCACGGGGACGACACTGAACACCTCGCACTCACCCCTGACCAAGGGCCTCGCCGCCCTGCGCGCCCTCGCGCGGGGCGGCGCCCCGACGCTGCTGTGGCGAGCCGTGCTCATGGCTGCCCTGGTGGGCGCGATCGGCCTGCTGCCCTGGCTGTCGCGCACCGACCCGGCACTGACGGTGCTCAAGGCCCGCTCGGCCGACCGCGACCCGACACCCGAGGCGCTGCGCGCCATCCGCGACCAACTCGGTCTGGACGACGGCCCGCTGATGCTGCTCGGCCGCTGGCTGGGCGGGCTGACGCACGGGGACGCGGGCACGTCGTGGGTGTCCGGCGGCCAAGTGCTACCTGCCGTCGTGCAGTCGCTGGGCGCCTCGCTGCTGCTGATGTCCGGGGCTCTCGTGGTCGCGGCGGGCACGGTGGCGGCGGTGTGCGCCCGCACACTCCGGCTCGGCTCGCGAGGGCGGCTCGCCGGACGCGGTCCCGGCGGCACGGCCTCGGCGGTGCTGGCCGCGCTGCCCGAGTTCCTCGTCGCCTCCGTGCTGGCCTCGGTGATCGGCGTCCAGCTGGGCTGGCTGCCCGCTCTCGGCTGGTACGGGCCGCAGTGGATGGTGCTGCCGTCGCTGGCCCTCGGTCTGCCCGCCGGGGCGATCCTCGGACGGATGCTGGACGACCTGCTGCCCGGCGCCTTCGCCGAGCCGTGGGCGCCGGCCGCCGCGGCACGCGGTGTCCCGCCGAAGTCGGTGGCGCGGCAGGCGGTGCGCCGCTGCGTGCCCGGGCTGCTGCCCAATCTGGGCCTGTTCGTGGTCGGCCTGACCGGCGGCTCGGTCGCCGTCGAGCAGATCTTCGACATCCCGGGCCTGGGCCGGCTCGCCCTCCAGGCCGCCCTCGCCCAGGATCTGCCCGTCCTGCAGACCGGCACCCTCGCCCTCGTCCTGGTCGCGGCCGTCGCCGGGGCCCTCGCCCGACTGTCGGCCCGGCTGCTCATCGGGCCCGCGCTGCGCGACGGCGCCCTGCACTCCCTGCACCGCCCCGGCCGGTCCACGCCCCGCGCCCTGCCGTTGCTCTACGGGGCGCCGCTCGCCGCCGTCATCGGGTTCGGCCTGCCCCGCGACGCGCTCGCCCTGGACACCCTCGCCAAGCTGCGGGCCCCCTCCCTGGCGCACCCGTTCGGGACGGACGCGCTCGGCCGGGACGTCCTCGCCCGGGTCTCCCACGGCGCGCTGACGACCCTCGGCATCGCGCTCGCGGTGAGCGCCGCCGCCCTCGTCGCGGGGCTGCTGCTGGGGCTGTTGCCGAGGCTGTCCGGGCCGCTGGTCGACACCGTCAGCGCCGTGCCGCCCGTCCTGGCGGGACTTCTCGTCGCCGGGGTCGCGGGCAGCGGCCCCTGGACGCCCGCGTTCGCCGTGGGCGTCGTGGCCTGGTCCCCACTGGCCGCCCATACCTCCTCCCTGCTGCGGCAGGAACGCGCGACCACACACCTGGCCGCGACCCGCGCGCTGGGCGCCGGCCGCTGGTATCTGCTCCGCCACGAACTGCTGCCCGCCGTGCTGTCGCCGGTGACCCGGCACGCCCTGCTCCGGCTGCCCGGCATCGCACTGAGCCTCGCCGCCCTCGGCTTCCTCGGCCTGGGCGCCCAGCCGCCGTCCCCCGAGTGGGGCCTGCTGCTCGCAGAGAACCAGCCGTACGCCGAACGCGCCCCGTGGGCCGTCCTCTTCCCCGCCGCCGTACTCGCCCTGCTGGGGGCGCTCGCGGTGACGGCCGCGGGCGGCGTACGGCTGCCCCGGCGGCGCAGGCGGGCCGAGGGCCCGGCCGGGCCGCCCGGGGAGCGGATCATGCCCCCGCGGCGGCAGCGGAACAGCCCCGACCCCCTGGCCCCCGTGTCCGCCGCTGTGTCCACCTCACAGGCAGAAGAACGATGACCGACCCCGTCTCCCGCGTGCCGGCCCGCCGGTCCGCCCTTGCCCCCAAGACCCCGCGCGAGAGCACCTGGCGGCTCTGGAAGGAGCTGTCGCCGCTGCTGCGGCTGCTGATCCTCACCCAGCTCGCCTTCAACATCGGTTTCTACGCCGTACTGCCGTTCCTCGCCGAGCACCTCGGTACCGCGATCGGCATGGCGGGCTGGCTGGTCGGGTTCGTGCTCGGGCTGCGCACCTTCAGCCAGCAGGGGCTGTTCGTGGTCGGCGGCTGGCTCGTCGACCGGTTCGGGGTACGGCCCGTCGTGCTGGCCGGCTGTGTGCTGCGGATCGCCGGGTTCGCGTGGCTCGGGTACGCGGAGGCGAGCGGGGCCGTGATCGGCGCCGTGCTGGTGATCGGTTTCGCCGCCGCGCTGTTCTCTCCCGCCGTGGAGTCCGAGGTGGCCCGCCAGGCGGTGGTCTGGGAGGAGGAGGGACGCGGCTCACGCACGCGGCTCCTGGCCCTGTTCAGCGTGGCGGGCCAGGCCGGGGCCTTCGTCGGGCCGCTGCTCGGCGGGTTGCTGCTCGCCGTCGACTTCCGCACCGCGTGCCTCGCCGGCGCGGCGGTCTTCGTGCTCGTCCTGGCCGGGCATCTGTGGCTGATGCCGCAGCACATCCCGGGCCGGGTCCGCACCCGGGAGCGGGGCGGGGCGCGCGTGCTGCTGCGCAACCGCCGCTTCCTGGCGCTGTGCGGCGGGTACGGTTCGTACCTGCTCGCCTACAACCAGTTGTATCTGGCCCTGCCGGACGAGGTGCAGCGCGCGACGGGCTCCCAGGCGCCGCTGTCCTGGCTGTTCGCCCTGTCCTCGGTGCTGGTGGTCTTCACCCAGCTGCCGGTGACCCGCTGGGCGGGCGACCGGCTGGACCTGCGCCGCTCCATGACGGCGGGGCTGCTGCTGATCGCGGCCGGATTCGCGGTGGTGGCCGCGGCGCGCCCCGCCGGCTGGACGGGAGTCGCCGGGCTACTGCCCGCCGCGGGCTTCGTCGTGCTGCTCACCGTGGGACAGATGCTGGTCGTGCCCGCCGCCCGCGCCTGGGTGCCCGACCTCGCCGAGGAGGGCCGGATCGGCCTCTACATGGGCGCACTGTCCTCCGTCTCCGGCCTGATCGTCCTGGCCGGCAGCGCGGCCACCGGATCCCTGCTCGACCTGGGCCTGCCGGCCGCCGTGCCCTGGCTGGTCCTCGCGGCCGTACCGGCCCTGACGGTGGCTCTGCTGCCGCGCCGGGAGGAGCGGGCCGAGGAGGCGGAAGAGGCGGCCTGATCCGGCGAGCGGCGACGCGGGGACAACCGCGCGCACCGCACCGTCAACCCCGCCGGGCGGTGTCTCCGCTCGGATTTCCGGGACCGTACCGGCCCTCGACACCGCCGTGGAGATCATTGGTCACGCGGCGCCAGTATCCTGGGTCGGCTGCGCGTCCCCCGCCAACCCCCGCCTCAAAACGGGGAGTTCGGCCTGCGGCGACGTACCTTCCCCCACGCATGAGACGAGGACGAGTGCTGCTAGCGGGCCGCTACCGGCTGGATGTTGAGATCGGGCGCGGTGGAATGGGAGAGGTCTGGCGCGCGTACGACGAGACGCTCGCCAGAGCGGTGGCCGTCAAGCTGCTGCTGCCCCAGGACACCGATGTCACGGCGGCCTCCCGGTTCCGTCTGGAGGCCCAGACCGCCGGGCGTCTCAACCACCCCCACCTGGTCGGTGTCTGGGACTTCGGCGAGTACGACAACCGGCTGTACCTGGTGATGGAACTGGTCGACGGCGACAGCCTCGCCGGGGTGCTGGCCGCCTCCGGCGCGCTTTCCGCAGAGCGGGTGGCGGATCTCGCCGCGCAGGCCGCCGCCGGGCTCGCCGCCGCACACGCGCAGGGCATCGTCCACCGTGACATCAAGCCCGCCAACCTCCTGCTGGACGCCCACGGCACCCTGAAGATCGGCGACTTCGGCATCGCCCGCTTCCTCGACGACCCCGGCGCCGCGCTCACCGCCACCGGTCAGATCGTCGGCACCGGCCTCTATCTCGCACCCGAACGCGCCCTGGGCCAGCCGGCCGGTCCCGCCTCCGACATGTACTCCCTGGGGTGCCTGCTCTACCAACTCCTCAGCGGACGGCCGCCGTTCCAGGCGGACACCGCCGTCGCGCTCCTCCACCAGCATCTCGACTCCGCGCCCGTTCCGCCCCGCGAGCTCGGAGTCGCCGGGCTCCCGCCGGCCTTCGAGAACTACCTCCTCGGCCTGCTCGCCAAGCAGCCCGAGGACCGGCCCACCGCCCAGCAGACCGCCGAGTGGTTCGCCGGGGGCGCCTGGCGAGGGCTGCCCGAGCCGCTGCCGGAGGCCGCGCCCCCGGTGACGTCCGCCATGCCCGGGCCGTATCCGGCCACCGAAACCCGCAACCCGGCCACCTACGCGCTGCCCGGCGCCCCGGGGCTGCGCACCGGCCGCACGCCCCAGGCCGGCCGTTCGCGCCGCGCCGCACCCCGGGGCGGCCAGGACAACCGCCGCAGGGCGGCCGCGACGATCGCCGCCGCGGCGCTCTTCGCCGCCGCGATGCTCGCCGGCATGCTGTGGTTCTCGCCCGACAACACCGCGACGGAGGGCACGGAACCCGACGTGTCTCCCTCCGCGAGCAGCCCCGCCGCCACACCGTCCGCGGACTCCCCCTCGCCCCTCTCCTCCGATCCCGCGGAGGACACGGCTCCGGGCAGCGGCACTCCGGCCACCGGCACAGTGGCCGATATCACCCCGTCCACCACCGCGCCTCCTCCCCCGACCCCCGTCGAAGCGACGCCCAGCCCCACGGCTCCGGCGCAGGAGACGGCCGACCCACCGCAAAAGGCGGACAAACCCCGGCAGGAGAAGCCCCGTCAGACGTGGGAGGACGGGGACGACGATGACGACGGGGGCGACGACTGAGCGGCCCTGCGCCGGTGTGCGAGCGGACGCCCCCTCGCGCGCCCCCTCGGGTGGCTTGTCATCGTCCTTATCTCGGCATTACTGTCACCACGCCTTGGTGAACGGGAAATCCGGTGTGATGCCGGTGCGGCCCTCGCCACTGTGAATCGGGAAGTCCGGCTCCGGCCCTCACGGGCAGCCACTGGGTTCTTCGGAACCCGGGAAGGCGGAGTACGGGCGGTGGTACCCGTCAGCCAGGAGACCGGCCAAGGCACGTCAACCATCCACGAGGTGCTGGAGAGGGTCTGCTGAGCCATGCACATAGCCGAGGGTTTTCTGCCACCCGCACACGCGGTCGCCTGGGGCGTCGCGTCGGCACCGTTCGTCGTCCACGGGGTCCGGTCGCTCACCCGTGAGGTGCGCGAGCACCCCGAGAGCACCCTGCTCCTCGGCGCCTCCGGTGCCTTCACCTTCGTCCTGTCCGCCCTGAAGCTTCCGTCGGTCACCGGCAGTTGCTCCCACCCCACCGGAACGGGCCTGGGAGCCATCCTGTTCCGGCCGCCCATCATGGCGGTGCTGGGCACCATCACCCTGCTCTTCCAGGCACTGCTGCTCGCCCACGGCGGTCTGACCACGCTCGGCGCCAACGTCTTCTCCATGGCGATCGTCGGACCCTGGGCCGGATACGCCGTGTACAAGCTGCTGCGGCGGTACGACGTGCCGCTGATGGTCGCGGTCTTCTTCGGGGCGTTCTTCGCCGACCTGTCCACCTACTGCGTCACCAGCGTGCAGCTGGCGCTCGCCTTCCCCGACCCGGGCAGCGGGTTCGTGGGCGCGCTCGGCAAGTTCGGCACCATCTTCGCCGTCACCCAGATCCCGCTCGCGGTGAGCGAGGGGCTGCTGACGGTGCTCGTGATGCGGCTGCTCGTGCAGTCCAGCAAGGGCGAACTGACCCGGCTGGGCGTGCTCCTCGCCAAGAAGCAGTCCGTGACCGAGACCGAGGCGGCGACCCGATGAAGAAGAACACGAAGATCAACCTCCTGCTGCTGCTCGCCGTGGCCGCGCTCGCCGTACTGCCGCTCGCGCTCGGCCTCGGCGACCACAAGGAGGAGCCGTTCACGGGCGCCGACGGCGAGGCGGAGACGGCGATCACCGAGATCGAGCCGGACTACAAGCCCTGGTTCTCGCCGCTGTACGAACCGCCGTCCGGTGAGATCGAGTCGGCCCTGTTCTCCCTCCAGGCCGCGCTCGGCGCCGGTGTCCTCGCCTACTACTTCGGTCTGCGCCGGGGCCGGCGGCAGGGTGAGCAGCAGGCGCGGGACGCCGGCAGTGCGGCAGCCGGCACCGCCGAGGAGTCCACGGCCGAAAGGGCCTGAGCCGCGTGCTGCCGATCGACGCGGCGGCGCACAGCAGTCGCTGGCGCCGCCGCCATCCCGTGGACAAGGCAGTGCTCGGTCTCGGGCTCACCGTGCTGGCCATCTCGCTGCCGCCCTGGCCGGGCGCTGCGCTGGTGCTCGTGACGGCCGTGTGCCTGCTGCTGGGGCCGGCCGGTGTGCCCGGGCGCCGGCTGTGGCGGGCCTACCGGGTGCCGCTGGGCTTCTGCGTCACCGGCGCGGTCACCCTGCTCGTCCAGGTCGGCGGCCCGGAAGGCTTCGTCTCCCTCGCCGACGACGGGCCCCTCCGGGCCGGGGAGCTGCTGCTGCGCACCTCGGCGGCCTCCCTTGGGGTGCTGCTGTTCGCCTTCACCACGCCCATGTCCGACCTGCTGCCGCGCCTGGTCCGGGCGGGCGTCCCGGCGCCCGTCGTCGATGTCGCGCTCGTGACGTACCGCATGAGCTTTCTGCTGCTGGACTCCGTGCGCCGGATCCGCGACGCGCAGGCCGCCCGGCTCGGGCACACCACGCGGGCCGCCGCCTGGCGTTCGCTGGGCGGACTCGGCGCCACCGCGTTCGTCCGGGCCTTCGACCGGGCGGCCCGCCTCCAGGCCGGTCTCGCCGGGCGCGGCTACGACGGGACCCTGCGTGTCCTGGTGCCCGAGGCCCGCGTCTCCGTCCGCTTCACGGTCGCCAGCTGCGCGCTCCTCGCGGCGCTGGCCGTCCTCACCTTCGTACTGGAAAGGCCGCCGGCATGAGCGAGCCCGCCCTCGTCGCCCTGCGGGGCGCGTCCTTCGCCTACGAGGACGGCCCGGCCGTGCTCAGCGGCCTCGATTTCGACATCCGCGAGGGCCGGGCGCTCGCGCTGCTCGGCCGCAACGGCAGCGGCAAGACCACGCTGATGCGGCTGCTCAGCGGCGGACTGCGGCCGCACAAGGGCCGCTTGACGGTCGACGGGCAGCCGGTGACGTACGACCGCAAGGGCCTGACCCGGCTGCGGACGACCGTCCAGCTCGTGGTGCAGGACCCGGACGACCAGTTGTTCGCGGCGTCCGTCGAGCAGGACGTGTCGTTCGGGCCGCTGAACCTCGGACTGGCCGATACGGAGGTACGGGCACGGGTGGCGGAGGCGCTCGCCGCCCTGGACATCAGCGCCCTGGCCGACCGGCCCACCCATCTGCTCTCCTACGGGCAGCGCAAGCGGACCGCCATCGCGGGCGCGGTCGCCATGCGGCCCCGTGTCCTGGTCCTCGACGAGCCGACGGCCGGGCTCGACCCCGACGGCCAGGAACGGCTCCTCAGCACGCTCGACGGGCTGCGTGCGAACGGCACCACGGTGGTGATGGCCACGCACGACGTCGATCTCGCCCTGCGCTGGGCCGACGACGCGGCGCTCCTCACCCCGGACGGCGTGCACCTCGCCCCCGCGCCCACGGCACTGGCCCGGACCGATCTCCTCCGGCAGGCGGGACTGCGATTGCCGTGGGGTGCGGCCGCTGCCGAACTGCTGCGTGCCCAGGGGCTGTTGACCGATTCCGCGCCCGGCCCGCGCACCCCGGACGAACTGGCCGCGCTGGCGGCGGGACGGCCGGTGAGCGGCGGCTGAGGGTCGCTTCCCCGGCCGTCCCGTGTATAGGCTGGCGGTGCAGCTGGTTCGCCCCCGTCAGCCAGGCGGGAAGCGTCGCAAGAGGGAACCCGGTGGGAATCCGGGACTGCCCCGCAGCGGTGAGCGGGAACGACCGCCGTCATACGCACTGGGCCCACGAACAGGGCCTGGGAAGCGACGGCCAGTAGGTGTTCTCACACGGTGAGAGCGTGCCCGCGAGTCCGAAGACCTGCCAACTGCCCGCGCGCGGACCACTCGTGCGCGGACATCCCGGTGACCTCGAGGGCGGGTCGGCGTACATACCAGGCGGACGACCGCGCTGTTTCTGCCGCGCGAGGTCGTTTCCGTCCGGTTGGTCGCCCTTCGCGCTCTCGTCCCGTCGCCGGGATCTCAGGGATTCGTCTCGCGAAGGAGATCTCCGTGACCACCAAGCCCGCAGCCGCGGCAGCACGGTCCACCGTGTACGGCTACCCCCGCCAGGGACAGCACCGGGAACTGAAGAAGGCGATCGAGGGCTACTGGAAGGGCCGCGTCACCGCCGACGCGCTCCGGGCCACAGCCGCCCAGCTGCGCGCCTCGAATTGGCGGCAACTGGCCGACGCCGGCATCGACGAGGTCCCGACGGGCGACTTCTCGTTCTACGACCACGTCCTGGACACCACCGTCATGGTCGGGGCGATCCCCGGCCGCCACCGGGACGCGGTCGAGGCGGACGCCCTGGACGGCTACTTCGCCATGGCGCGTGGCACGCAGGACGTGGCGCCGCTGGAGATGACCAAGTGGTTCGACACGAACTACCACTATCTGGTGCCCGAGCTGGGTCCGGACACGGTGTTCACCGCCGACTCGTCCCAGCAGGTCGCCGGGCTGCGCGAGGCGCTGACACTCGGCCACACCCCGCGCCCCGTCCTCGTCGGCCCTGTGACGTACCTGCTCCTGGCCAAGCCCGCGCCGGGGGTGCCCGCGGACTTCGAGCCGCTCACGCTCCTGGACCGGCTGCTGCCCGTGTACGCCGAGGTCCTCGCCGACCTGCGCGCGGCGGGCGCCGAGTGGGTCCAGCTGGACGAGCCGGCCCTGGTCCAGGACCGGACCCCTGCCGAGCTGAACGCCGCCGAGCGTGCCTATCGCGACCTCGGAGCCCTCACCGACCGGTCGAAGCTGCTGGTCGCCTCGTACTTCGACCGGCTCGGGAACGCCCTGCCGGTGCTGGCGAAGGCGCCGGTCGAGGGTCTCGCGGTGGACTTCACGGGGTCGGCGGCGGCCAACCTGGACGATCTGGCCGCGGTGGGCGGTCTGCCGGGCAAGCGGCTGGTCGCCGGTGTCGTCGACGGCCGCAACATCTGGATCAACGACCTGCCGGCCTCGCTCTCCCGGCTCGGCACGCTCCTCGGCCTGGCCGACCGGGTCGACGTCTCGGCCTCGTGCTCCCTCCTGCACGTGCCGCTGGACGTGGGGGCGGAGCGGGACATCGAGCCGCAGGTCCTGCGCTGGCTGGCTTTCGCGCAGCAGAAGGCCGCCGAGGTCGTCACCCTGGCGCGCGGTCTGGCGCGGGGCACGGACACCATCGGCGCGCAACTCGCCGCGAACCGGGCGGACCTGTCCTCCCGGGCGAACTCCCCGATCACCCGCGACCCGGCCGTACGCGCCCGTACGGCCGCGGTGTCCTGGGCGGACGCAGGCCGCTCGCTGCCGTACGCCGAGCGGACCGCCGCCCAGCGCACCCGTCTGGGTCTGCCCCTGTTGCCGACCACCACGATCGGCTCCTTCCCGCAGACCGGTGAGGTGCGTTCGGCCCGCGCGGACCTGCGAGCGGGCCGGATCGACACGGCCGGCTACGAGGAGCGCATCCAGGCCGAGATCCAGCAGGTGATCTCCTTCCAGGAGAAGGCCGGTCTGGACGTCCTCGTGCACGGCGAGGCCGAACGCAACGACATGGTCCAGTACTTCGCGGAGCAGCTCACCGGCTACCTCGCCACGCAGCACGGCTGGGTCCAGTCCTACGGCACCCGCTACGTCCGCCCGCCGATCCTGGCCGGCGACATCTCCCGCCCCGAGCCGATGACCGTGCGCTGGACGACCTACGCGCAGTCCCTCACGGACCGTCCGGTGAAGGGCATGCTCACCGGCCCGGTCACCATGCTCGCCTGGTCCTTCGTCCGCGACGACCAGCCGCGTGCCGAGACGGCCCGGCAGGTCGCCCTCGCCCTGCGCGAGGAGGTGGGGGACCTGGAGGCGGCCGGGACGTCGGTCATCCAGGTCGACGAGCCCGCCCTGCGTGAGACGCTGCCGCTGCGGGCCGCCGACCGGCCGGAGTATCTGGCGTGGGCCACGGAGGCCTTCCGGCTCAGCACGGGTGGCGTGCGGCCGGACACGCAGATCCACACGCATATGTGCTACGCCGAGTTCGGCGACATCGTGCAGGCCATCGACGACCTCGACGCGGACGTCATCAGCCTGGAGGCCGCCCGCTCCCATATGCAGGTCGCCCGCGAACTCGCCTCGCACGGCTATCCGCGCGAGGCGGGCCCAGGTGTCTACGACATCCACTCCCCGCGGGTTCCCGACGCCGAGGAGGCGGCCGGCCTGCTGCGCACCGGTCTGAAGGCCATCCCCGCCGAGCGGCTGTGGGTCAACCCCGACTGCGGCCTGAAGACCCGCGGCTGGCCCGAGACCCGCGCGTCCCTGGAGAACCTGGTCACGGCGGCCCGGACCGTCCGGGCCGAACTGGCCGGGGAGCACCCCGGAC